>JAQBHG010000104.1:0-4290 GCA_032127975.1 Steroidobacteraceae bacterium | reverse complement strand
CCGGGACCGGCGAGCCGCAGCTACGGCCTGCAGGTCGCGCAGAAAGCGGGCGTGCCGCGCGAAGTGATCGCGAGCGCAAGGGCGTACCTGGAGAAAATCGAGCACCAGCACCGGCGCGATGCGCCGCCGGGCCCGCAGGCGGCGTTGCCGCTTGCGGCGCCGGACCAGAGCGCCGAAGTGATAGCGAGGCTGAAGGCCATCGATCCGGACCGGCTGACGCCGAGGGAAGCCCTGCAGGCACTCTATGAATTGAGATCCGGCCTGCCGCCCGACGATTGAGGCACTTCAGTCCCCGCGGCGGCGGGCAAGGTACAGCACGCGGCCATTCGGCAGCTCGCAGGTTTTTTCGACCTGGAACTGCTGCTTGAGCGCCGCCTCGAATGCGGAGCGCTCGCAATCCCCATAGAGGGACTCGCGGCCACGCGCGATGGCGGCGAACATCGGATCCGTGACCGGCACGAATTCAACCAGCAGGTGGCGCCGCGTCAGCCCCGAAATCGCGTCGAACTGCTCCGCGACCGGCACGCCCTCGGTCACCCGCAGGTGGTGCACGACGGCGAGCATCAGGATCAGGTCGAAGCGGCCCGTCGCGCGCGCAAGGAAGGAATCGCTCTCGCGATTGCGCCAGCCGGTCGCGGGCGTGGGCCGGCCGAAATTGCCCACCAGCGGCAGGATCGCCGGCCGCGAATCACGCGCGCGCGCGAAGATCGCGGCGACCGAACGCTCGTCGATGTCCAGCGCGACGACCTCGGCATGCCTGGCCGCGATCTCGCTGAATTCACCGGTGTTGGCGCCGATATCGAGCACGGCCTGCGGGCGCGTGGCGCCGATGGTTTCGGTCACGAATGCGCGCTTCGCCTCGAGATCCGCGCCGCCGTAATGCCCGCGCGTCGCCGTGTAGGCCTGCCAATGCGAGCTGCCGGCGGCGAGGCGCGCGGTCCAGCGCTGCAGCTCCTGCGACAGGCCGGTCAGGGAGCGATCGACGATGAAGCGCGCCTGTTCGTCGCTCCCGACCTTCAGCGCTCCGCGGCTGCCGGCTCCGGCGGCGGCACGTGCGGCCAGGCCCGCGGGCAATGCGACGGTCCGCCAAAGGCGCGGCTTCAGCCAGCGGCGCGCGCCGAGGATGCGCGCGAGCGCCTCATGCGACAGCCCCGCAACCGGGTTGGTGAGCATCGTGGCGATCGGCAGGCCGGTCTCGACCGACGCAATCAACGGCAGGAGGAATGTCGTCTCGAACTGGTGACGCGCGTTCCAGAGGCAGCTGCCCCGCTCACGCGCGATGATCGACGGCAGGTCGACAAAGACCGGCTGTGCGCCGCGAAACAGCACATTGGCGGGTGTCGCGTCCTTCAGCTGCAGGCCCCGTGGCAGCAGAGCACGCTCGAGTTCAAGTGTCAGTTCCGCTGCGGCCGCCAGCATCTCCGGCGCCCATTCGGACGGATGACTGACAAAGGGAATGCGTTCGTGCTCGAAGCATTCGCCGTCGATGCCTGCTACGGCAATCGGCGTCGTGCGCACCAGCCTGCCCTCGTCCATCCAGCGGCGGACGACGGGATCGGCAAGCATGCGGCGAAAGGATTCGGCGGCGTGCGGACGGACGGCTCGTATCAGCCGCCCTTCATGTTCAGCGAGGAATGCGTCGGGATCCCGAAACGATCGTGGACTGCGATTCGTGCCGATCACCGAATCTGGTCGTCGGCTGGCAACTCGTCGCCCGTGTCAGCGGGAGCGGCCGGCCTGCGCGAAAACAGCGACACAATCTTATTGCGCAATTCGTGGAAGTAGAAAATTCCACCCGCGACCGCGGCGCCGAACATCTGCAGCAGCATGGATCCGGTGCCGGGATCGATATAGGCGTTCGCCCGCGCAACACTCGCGATGACGAGCGTGACGGCGGTGGCGAGCTTGATCCGGGTCGTGCGTAACAAGGGTGTGACTCCGCTGGTTTACACCCGCCATGACAACAGTTGGCCGGGCACCCTACCCGCCGATTCGATCACATTTTTTCGCAATTTCACCGCGATGCCGGTGCTAACTCTACACCCTGCGTGTCCACCTCGACGAACTTGAATGGCTGCAGATAGGCGGAATAGTAGTAACGATCCGGCAGCATTGGCAGGCCGGCATCGAAGTACTGATTGAAGATGCGCCGGAACTGGTTCACCGGAGTCGAGTCTTCCGGCATCAATTCGGCCGGCGCACCCGGCAGCAGATACGCAGCGAAATTCGACATGCGGATGCGCCGTTGCTCATCGCTTCGCATGCCATTCCGGAGATTAGGGCCATGATCCGACTGCAGAATGATGATCGGCGGCCGGGCGGACTCCGCGATCAGGCTCTCTATAACCGCCGTAATCCTGCCATTCATGTAGATGAGCTGGTCGAGATACGGCGGGCGCTGCTCCCAGAGCCGCTTCTGGAACTCGAACTGGTCGGACAGGTTGGCCCGCCGCAGCACATGGCCTTGGCGGTCGAACAAATAGGGATGGTGCGGCGGCACGAAATGCGCGAACACGAATTTCGGCCCCGGCCTTTTGGCCTGCTCTCCCAGTGTCTCCAGGTTGTGCAGGTGGCAGGTGGCGACATCCATGCTGGCGCGCGCATTCAGGGCGCGCAGCCAGCTCGCGTCCGCGATAGCGCGCAGGTATTCGCTTTGGAACAATCCGGCGTGACAGGGAACGAACTCGTCGGCGTACGGATTCGTACCCGTACCACCCCAGGTGGATTGCAGCTGGACGAAGCGGTAGCCGTGCGCGCGCAGGAAATCCGCCGCGCGATTGTCACGCAGCAGCCGGTAAGTGGCCTCGCGGTCCATGCTGGATGCATCGAGCGCCGGGCCCATCAGCGGCTCCAGGTAATCGAAATTGAGCGACGAGGCCAGCGACAGGAAGGTCCAGTTGTAGTTGGAATGGCTCGCCTGGCTCACCTGGAATCCGCGCGCGCGCAGCCAATCCAGGAATGGCGCGTTGTCGTGGCCGTAGTACTTCGCGAGCACGTCCGCGCGCGCGTAACCGTCCAGGATGATGTAGTAGATGTCGGGCGCTTCCGCCGCCGATGCATTCGTGGCGGCCGCCGGCCCGGCGCCCGGCATGGGCGCGGAATCCGCCCTGCTGCCAATCGCCTGCGAGACCCATTGCAGGGCGAGCAAACCCATCAGCAGGAATGACATCAGGTTGGCAGCGCCCGCCACACGATCGACGGCCGGATCGCGCAGCCTGCGCAGCGCCGCCAGCCCGAGCAACAACAGGAGCAGCCAGAGCGCGGACTGCAGGAGCTGTGGATTGCCGGCGATCCAGTCGGCTTGCGCGGCCTCCTGCTCGATTTTCGCCAATACGCTTTCGAGCCACCAGCCATTCACCGGCCCATAGGCGTAGAACAGCATGCAGAACCAGGCGACGCCCAGCCCGGCCCGGGTCCAGCTCGAGAGCACGAGTCGCAGGATGCCGAGGAGCGCAATCGAGGCGGCGAATGCAACGCAGGCGACGCTGGCGACCGAGCCTGCCTCAGTCTGGCCGGGATTCGTGACTGCAATGTACAGCAGCGGATAAAGCGCCAGGAGAGGCGCAAACCAGGGCCAACGCGTCAACGCACTACGCATCACAAGGCCTTCCAAACGTACCCGAGGCCAGGAACTTTACCAACGAATCCGCCACGGCAGTCGAGATCAGCATGCCCGTGTGACTGACATCATGAATGATGTGTTCCTTCGCGCCGGTCAATTGCGTCTCGTCCACGCTGACCGTCCCGTCATTTGGCACCGGCAGTTCCGCGAACAATCGTCCCATGCCGGCGGATCTGGAGCCGGCGATGACGCCGAGCTCACGCGGTGAGCGCCAGGCCCGGGTCTCCCGTCGCGTGAGCTCGGTGGCCGCAAGATGCCCCAGCAGATACGAACCCAGCGACCAGCCAGCAACCGCGCGCGCCGCACGCGAACCCTGCACCGGCGAACCCAGCAACACGACGCGTCCCGGCGGCAATTCCTGCCCGGATTCGATCGCCCCGAGGATCACCAGGCCGCCGAGGCTGTGGCCGACGAGATGCACGGGTCCGGCGCCGAACTCGCACAGGCGGCGGGAAAGCGCCGCGGCAGCCCCGCCGATGTCTGCCTGCGTGGAGGGGTAGCGGAATACCGACGGCTCGAACCCGGCATGTGCCAGGCGATTGCGCAATACAAAGGACTCCAGCCCGTTCATCCACAGGCCGTGTACGACGACGACAGGGGCGGCGCGCGTGATCGGCGCTCAGCCCGGCGGCTGCACCGGCAGCTTGACCCGGATGTGCAGCTCGGCA
>JAQBHG010000103.1:0-16687 GCA_032127975.1 Steroidobacteraceae bacterium | reverse complement strand
GGTTCGCGTGCTGCAGGGCGCCGAGGCCGTGGACGGACTGGCGCGCGGCATCGATGCGGACGGGGCGCTGCTGGTCGACGTGCATGGCGTGCGGCGCCGGATCCTGTCCGGTGAAGTGACGGTGCGGGCGCTGCGATGATCATGTCAGCCGAAACACTGGCTGTTGTGGCTGGCAACGCATAGATTGCCCACTGATGCGCGTCATCTTCGCACTGCTGGTGCTTGTCAATATCGCCTGGTTCGCCTGGACGCACTGGGTTGACCGGCCCGTCGATGCACCAGTGCCAGCGCGCGTCGAAGCGCCACAACTGGTGCTGGCCCGCGAGGCGCCTGCGACGGAAACGGCGGCGCGGCCTGCGATCCGGCCGGCGGACAATTGCCTGAGCCTGGGCCCATTCGGCGACCTGACCGATGCGGCGCGGGCGTCGACGCTGCTGCGCGAAAACGGCCTGCAACCGCGCCAGCGGGCCGGTGAGGGCGTGGTCTGGAAGGGCTACTGGGTGTCGCTCGAGCAGGTGCCGGATCGTGCGTCATCCGAGGCCATCATCGAGCGCCTGCGGCGATTCGGCATCGGCGACGCTTATTCGATGCCGGACCAGGGCCGGCAGATCACAATTTCACTCGGACTTTTCACTGAACGCCAGCGTGCCCTCCGGCGCATGGACGAGGTCAAGGCGCTCGGCTTCGAGCCACTGATGGCGGAACGCGAACGCAGCGGCACCGTCTACTGGATCGACGTCGACGTCGAGGAGCCGGCGAAATTGCCGGACGCAGCGCTTCTTGACGGCGACGGCGGCCGCATCCTTCGGCTCGAGATCCAGCCCTGCGATGCTGCGGCCGGCACCAGCCGTCCTGCGCCTGATCTGGCGCAGGGCAAGGTGCTGCCCGGATAGAATATCGCCCGATGCCGGCGTAGCTCAGCTGGTAGAGCAGTGGTTTTGTAAACCTCAGGTCGGGGGTTCGACTCCCTCCGCCGGCACCATTTCGACCAGGAGACCGCATGGCGAACATCGCGGTGGGCGGCTTCCAGCACGAGACCAACACCTTTGCCGAGCTCGAGACCGGGCTTGCGCAATTCATCGAGCCCGATGCCTGGCCCGGCCTGGTGCGCGGGCTCGAAATGCTCGATGCGATCGCGGGCATCAATCTGCCTGCTGCCGGCTTTGTGAGCGAGGCGCGCGCACTGGGGCACAGGATTGCGCCGCTCCTGTGGTGTGCGGCGCAGCCCGCCGGCCGCGTCACACGCGAAGCCTTCGAGACAATCAGCGCCCTGCTGCTGGCGCGCCTGGCCGATGCCGGACCCTGCGATGCGGTCTACCTTGACCTGCACGGCGCCATGGTCGCGGAACATCTCGACGATGCGGACGGAGAATTGCTGCGCCGCGTGCGTAAAGCCGTCGGGCCCTCTGTGCCGATCGTCGCGAGCCTCGATTTTCACGCCAACATCTCGTCGGCGATGGTGGCGGCGGCCGATGCCTTGCCCTGCTATCGCAGTTATCCGCACGTGGACATGGCCGATACTGGCGCGCGCGCGGCGACGATTCTTGACCGAATCATGATGAAACCTGTCCGGGCGCGCGCTCACCGGGCGTTGCCATTCCTGATGCCGCTGACTTCACAGTGCACGCTGATCGAGCCCCTGGCATCGCTGATGCCTGCGTCCGCGGAGCTGGAGCGTGGGCAGGTCCTGTCGCTTTGCCTCGCGCCGGGCTTTCCGCTGGCCGATGTCGAGGACTGCGGCCCGACGGTCATCGGCTGCGGCTGGGATGCAGTGGCCGTCGATCGCGCTGCGGACGAGCTGCATGCAGCGGTGCTCGCGCGAGAATCGGAATGTGCACTCGAACTGGTTTCGATTGACGAAGCGATCGCGGCCGCGCACGGCATGTCGTCATCGGCTCGCGGGCCGCTGGTGCTCGCCGACACCCAGGACAATCCCGGCGCCGGCGGCAACGCTGATACGACGAGCCTGCTGAAGGCATTGGTTGCCGCCGGCCTGCCCGGCACGGTGAGCGGGATATTCTGGGATCCGGAAAGCGTCGCGCGGGCGCATGCGGCAGGCGAGGGCGCGACCGTCACGCTCGCCATCGGCGCCCACAGCGGCTTCCCCGGCGAGACGCCGCTGGCTGCCAGCGCGCGCGTGCTGCAGTTAGGTGACGGGCGCTTCGTCGGCACTGGCCCCTTTTACCGCGGTGGACGCTTTGAGCTCGGCCCGATGGCCCGGGTCGGCATCGGCACCGTCGAGGTGTTGATGGCGAGCCGCAAGCAGCAGGCCGCCGACCAGGCGATGTTCCGGCACCTGGGCTCGGAACCGGCGCGGGCCCGGGTCCTGCAGCTCAAGAGTTCCGTGCATTTCCGGGCCGATTTCGGCGCGCTGGCCGACCGGGTGCTGGTGGTCGAGGCGCCCGGCCCGAATGTGGCCGATCCGGCGAAGCTCGCTTTTCACAAGCTCCGGCCCGGCTTGCGGACGAGCCCGCTGCGGCGCTGATTCCGCCCGCAGGGCCCGGATCAAAGTAAACTGTGCCGATGCGACCACGGTTGTTCAGGACACTCTGATGCGCAAGATCCTGGTTGCCATCGACGGTTCGGATTGTGCCCTGCGCGCGCTCGACTTCGCAGTGCAGCAGGCGCGCTGCGCCCCGAAGGCGGAACTCCACGTACTGAACGTTCAGCTGCCGGCGAACGCCTACACCGCGTGGGAGATCTACGTGACTGCGGAACGCATCCAGCAGATTGCCACCGAGCGGGCGCGCGCCATCCTCGAAGCGGCGGCCGCGCGACTGAAGAAAGCAGACTGCAGTTACACACTCGAGCAGCTGGAAGGCGATCCCGCTACGAGAATTGCCGGGCGGGCCGCTGAACTTGGCTGCGAGTCGATCACGATGGGGACCCGCGGTTCGGGGCAGCTCGGAATACTGGTGATGGGATCCGTGGCGCAGAAGGTCATCTACCACGCCACCCTGCCGGTCACGCTGGTGAAGTAGCTCCCGCGCTCATTTCCCGTAATACAACTCCGGCAGCCAGAGCGCGATTTGCGGGAACACGATCACAAGGACCAGCCCCAGGGTCATGAGCAGCACGAACGGGATGATCGACCGGTAGATATCGGCCAGCGAGATTTCCGGGGGCGCCATCGCCCGCATCAGGAACAGGTTGTATCCGAAGGGCGGAGTCATGTAGGCGACCTGGCAGGTGATCGTATAGAGCACGCCGTACCAGATCGGGTTGAATCCAAGCGCGATGATCAAGGGCACGTACAGCGGCGCGACGATGATCAGCATGGCGGTGTCGTCGAGGAACGTGCCCATCAGCAGATAGGTCAGTTGCATCAGCACCAGCACCTGCCAGGGTTCCAGGCCCCATTTCTCGAGAAACAGGCTTTCAATCGCGTTCACCGCGCCCAGCCCGTCGAAGACCGCGCCGAAGGCGAGCGCTGCCAGAATGATCCACATGAACATGCAGCTCACAGCCAGGCTCTTCCTGAGCGTGTCTTCCATCACTTTCCGCGTGATGCGGCCCTTGCGCCAGGCGACGAGGGTGGCCATTGCGGCACCGACGGCGGAAGCTTCCACCATGCTGGTGACACCCATCAGGAATAGCCCGGTCATCGAGAAGATGATCACCAGCGGCAGGACTCCAGCCCGGAGCAGACGGATCTTCTCCGGCCAAGAAATCTGCTGACGTTCCTCCAGCGGCAACGGCGGTCCCAGATGCGGCTGTAGCCAGCAACGGATCAGGATGTAGGCCACGAACAAGCCCGCCAGCAGCAGCCCCGGCAAGACCCCCGCCAGCCAGAGCTGGCCCACCGGTTGCCGGGCGATCATGCCGTACAGCACGAGCACGACGCTGGGCGGGATCATGATGCCGAGTGAACTGCCGGCCTGGATGACGCCGGTCACCATGATCTTGTCATAGCCGCGCTTGAGAAGTTCCGGCATGGCGACGCTCGCGCCGATTGCCAGGCCCGCCACGCTCAAGCCGTTCATGGCCGCGATCGCCACCATGAGCAGCACCGTGCCGATGGCGAGCCCCCCGCGTAACGGACCGGTCCAGACGTGAAACATGCGGTAGAGATCCCCGGCGATTCCCGACTCGGAAAGCATGTAACCCATGTAGACGAACATGGGCAGGGTCAGGAGCGGATACCAGTTCAACAGCGTGATGGTCGAGGCGAACGGCATTTCGACGGCGCCTTCCCCCCACAACGCCAGGGAAAAAACTGTGGCCACGAAACCGATGGCGCCGAAAATCCGCTGCCCTGTGAGCAGCATCAGCATCATCATCGCGAACATCAGCAGGGCGATCACCTCATAACTCATGCGATCTCCCTCCCGGTGACCTTCGCAAGGTCCCTGAAAAAGATCGCGATCGCCTGCAGCAGCATCAGCACGATTCCCACGGTCATGATGATCTTGATCGGGGCCATGGGCGGTGACCATGCGGAATAATTTGTCTGCCCGTACTTGAGCGCGTACGCGGTGCTCGAAATCCCTCCGTAGACGAGATAGATCAGGTAAAAGACCAGACAGAAGGCGGTGATCGAATCCACGAACGCCCGGGTTTTCGGCGTCCAGCGTTCATAGGCCACGTCCATCCGCACATGCGCGTCCAGTTGCATGGAATAGCCGCCACCGAGCAGGTAATAGGCGGCCATCAGGAACTGCGACATCTCGATGATCCAGAGGAAAGAAGCATTGAATACATATCGCGAGATGGAGCCGAACAGCAGCACGCCCATCATGACGAGGACCATGTACATGACGAAGAAACCGAGGACGCGGTTGATCGCATCGACGTAGCGGACATAGGCCCTGATGATTCTTGGCATTGCCTGTTCGCTCATGGTCATTGGCGCAGGTCGTCAGCCGGGACTCGGCTGCGGGACGATCTTCCCCGGCCCGGTCATTGATGGCCGGGGAAGACTCCCGCTATTGGCTCCTCGACTCCGGCCCTGATCAACTGTAGCGATACGGAGGACCGGCCTTCTTCATGAGGTCCTTATAGTCCTTGAATATCTGTATCACCTTGGCGCACCTGGGGCTGGTCTTGGCAATTTCGTCCCAGAACTTGAACGCCTCCGCCTCAACCGTCGCCCACTCAGCATCGGGAATCGTCGTCAGCTGCATCTTCTCGCCCTTCACGCGCAGGTGAGCCTCCCCCGCCCAGTACCAGTGCTGGCGGTAATAGTGGGAGCTGTCGATGCAGAGTTTGAACAGCGTCTTGAGGTGCTCGGGCACCTTCTCCCAGGCCGCAGTGTTGGCGAAATACGACCCGATCCAGGCGCCTGAGATATTGTTGGTGAGGAAGTACGGGGTCACATTGGCCCAACCGACCGTATAGTCCTCGGTGATGCCGGACCAGGCGATCCCGTCCAGTTCGCCGGTCTGGACCGCCACTTCAACGTCGCCCCAGGGCAAAGTGACCGGCACCACGCCGAAGCGCGCGAGGAACTTGCCGGCGGTCGGGAAGGTGAACACCCGAAGGCCCTTCAGGTCCGCGAGGCGCTTGATCGGCTTGCGGGTGTTGAAATTGCAGGGATCCCAGGAGCCGGCGCTGAGCCAGGTCACGCCCTCGACCTCGTTGTAAGCTTCTTCCCAGATTTCCTTCAGGCCGTGTTTGTGAAACAGGGCGGGGACATCCAGGCTGTAGCGGGTCGCGAAGGGGAAGTATCCGCCGAACACGGCGACATCAACCGGGGCGGCGATCGAATCATCGTCACTCTGCACCGCGTCGATGGTGCCCGCCTGCATGGCCCGGAACAGTTCGCCGGTTGGAACCAGCTGATCGGCAAAATACAGCTCGATCACCATCTCCCCATTGGCGGCCGTGTTGAAGGCGTCGATGGATGGCTTGATGACGTGCTCGGCCAGGGCCGCACCCGCATAGGTCTGGAGTCGCCACTTGATCGTGGTCTTTTTCGAGGTCGACACAGCGGGAGCACCGCCTTCCTTCTTGCCGCAGGCGGCAAGCACTGCTGTGGAAGCCGCAGCCGCGGCCAAGGCCGCCTTCGTCAGGAATGTTCTTCGCTGCATCTCGCTCTCCTTTTTGGAACTTAGGTCGTCAAGATCTCATCCCAGTTAATCGCCGTATTCTTTTCAAGATGGGAGATTCCGGCACTGATTCGATCCTGGATGAGCTGGGTTGGCGCATCACAGGGAAACCATCCCGGACGCCGCAGTAACCGAAAAAGACCCGAGTGGCCCATTCTTTCTTGTGGATGAAGTGGGGCACGTCTCCCCCATCGAAACGTCTGTCGATTCTCACACGTGGGCGATAGCCGCATCAATCAAAAAATCGGATTGCTGCCAGCGCTTGGGAATTTCAGGGTACCGGCCGCCCGGCCCGGGCCGGCCCGAGGGACTCGACACCCAGGGTATCTACGTACTGCAGGCAGCCGGGGGATAAATGCGATAATGAACGCTTCGCAACGGGAGCGCTCCGGGGCTGCTCGTCTGCAGGAGGGAGGCATGGAACCGAGACAGGTACAGAGCGCGGCCGACGCACGATTGATCGTCGCTGAGCGCGAGCTTTCGCACGTCAAGGTCGGCGCCTTTGACATCGACGGCATCCTGCGCGGCAAGTACATATCCGCCAAGAAGTTCGAATCGGCGCTGGCAGATGGTTTCGGCTTCTGCGACGTGGTCCTTGGCTGGGACAGCAAGGATCAGCTCTACGACAACGTGAAGTTCACGGGCTGGCATACGGGCTATCCGGACGCCAATGTCCGGGTGCTGCCCGAATCCTGCCGTTCGCTGCCATGGGAAGAGCCGATGCTTTTCTTCCTCGGCGAGTTCACTGGGGCCGGCGAGCGGATCTGCCCGCGCGGGCTGCTGCGCCGCGTGCTCGAGCGCGGCGAGAAGAAACTGGGGCTCGTGCCGTACTCTGGCTTTGAATACGAGTTCTTCGTGTTCGCCGAAACGCCGGATTCCGTACGCGAGAAAAATTACCGCGACATGCGGCCGATCGCGCCGGATTCCTTCGGCTACTCGGTGATCCGTAACAGCGTCTGGAGCGATTTCTATCGCGCACTGCTCGACACCTGCGAACGCATGGACATGGGCATCGAGGGCCTGCACGAGGAGACGGGTCCGGGTGTCATCGAGGCGGCGATCGCCGTGGATGGCGCGCTCGCCGCAGCCGACAAGGCAGCGTTGTTCAAGACCTTTTGCAAGGTGGTGGCGCAGCGGCGCGGCCTGATGGCGACCTTCATGGCCAAGTGGTCGAAAGACTGGCCGGGCCAGAGCGGACACATCCACATGTCGCTGAAGAACAGCGCCGGCACTCCGGTATTTCACGATGCATCGAAACCGCATTCCATGAGCGACACGCAGCGCTGGTTCGTCGGCGGACAGCAGAAACTGATGCCGGAACTGCTGGCGATGGTCGCACCGACCGTGAATTCCTACCGGCGCCTGATTCCGGGATTCTGGGCGCCGACGGATTCCGCCTGGAGCGTGGACAACCGCACGACCGCGCTCAGGGTGATTCCCGGATCGCCAAAGTCGCAGCGTGTCGAATACCGAATTGCGGCAGCCGATGCGAATCCCTACGTGATCCTGTCGGCGGCGCTGGCATCGGGTTTCTGGGGCATCGAGAATCGCGTCGAACCCGAGCCGATGGTCGAAGGCAACGCCTACGAGAAGCGATTCCCGGAATACCTGGCCCTGCCGCGAACGCTGTGGGATTCCGCGCAGCGGCTGAAGTCCTCCAAGATGGCGCGTGACTGGTTCGGCGACGAGTTCGTCGATCACTACGCTGCGACGCGCGAGTGGGAAGAACGCGAGTTCCGCCGCCACATCAGCGACTGGGAACTCGCCCGTTACTTCGAGATCATTTGACCATGCAAAAGACAATCAGCCCGGTTGACGGGTCGGTGTATTGCGAGCGCGAGCACGCCACCGATGCGGCCGTCGACGCCGCGCTCACGCGGGCGCGCAGGGCGCAGCAGGTCTGGCGCTTCAAGCCGTTAGCCGATCGCGCACGGATTTGTCTCGCTTTCTGCGAATACTTCGAGGCCGATACCCGGGAGATCGCGACCGAACTGACCTGGCAGATGGGTCGCCCGATCCGGTACGCGGCCAACGAAGTGCGCGGAACGCTCGAGCGCGCGCGGCACATGATCGCGATCGCTGCCGAGTCGCTCGCCGACCTCGACGCCGGGCCGAAGGAAGGGTTGCGCCGTTTTGTGCGGCGCGAACCGCTGGGTGTCGTGCTGACAGTCGCGGCCTGGAATTATCCCTACCTGATCGCGGTCAACAGCGTGATACCGGCGCTGATGGCGGGTAATGCCGTGCTGCTGAAGCATTCCGCCCAGACACCGCTGTGCGCCGAGCGCTTCGATAACTGCCTGCGCGCGGCTGGGCTGCCGGACGGCCTGTTCCAGGCATTGCACCTCTCGCATGAGCGGACGACGCGGATCATCTCGGATCCGCGCGTGGATTTCGTGGCCTTCACGGGCTCGGTGGACGGCGGTCACGCCGTGCAGCGCGCGGCGGCCGAGCGCTTCATCGGGGTCGGGCTCGAACTGGGTGGTTGCGACCCGGCTTATGTGCGGGAGGACGCGGATTTGCCGCATGCCATCGAAAATCTCGTGGACGGCGCCTTCTTCAACAGCGGTCAGTCCTGCTGCGGCATTCAGCGCATTTACGTGCACAAGAAGGTCCACGAAAAGTTCGTGGCGGGCGCCGTCGAACTGACGCGTCGCTACGTGCTCGGCAATCCGACCGATCCCGCGACGACGCTCGGCCCGGTCGTGCGAACCGCGGCAGCCCGGCAGATCCGCGCGCAGATCGCGGCAAGCATCGCCGCCGGCGCGCGCGCAGCGATCGATGAGCGCGAATTCCGCGCGAGCGACCCTGCAACACCCTACCTGGCGCCGCAGATCCTGCTCGACGTCAACCATTCGATGCCCGTCATGCGCGAAGAGATTTTCGGGCCGGTGGCCGGCATCATGGCAGTCGCCAGCGACGACGAGGCCGTGGGGCTCATGAATGACAGTGCCTTCGGGCTCACCGCCGCGGTCTGGACATCCGACCCCGAGGCGGCGCTTGCGATCGGTGCGCGCGTCGAGACCGGCACCTGGTTCATGAACCGCTGCGATTACCTGGACCCAGCGCTCGCCTGGGTCGGCGTCAAGGACTCCGGGCGCGGCTGCACGCTGTCACGCGTCGGCTACGAACACCTGACGCGGCCGAAGTCCTATCATCTGCGCCTGAAGACCTGAGGCTGCCATGACGCTCAAAGGCAATTGGAACTATCCGACCAGGATCCTGTTCGGCGCCGGCAATATCCGCAAACTGGCGGAGGCCAGTGCGTCACTTGGAATTCGCCGGCCATTGCTGGTCACCGATCCCGGTCTTGCAAAGCTTCCGATGATCGCGAACGCGGTGGAGATCTGCCGCGCGGCGGGCCTGCATTGTGCGGTGTTTTCCGATGTGCGTTCCAATCCTGTCGAACAGAACGTCAGTGAAGGCGTGCGCGCCTATCGCGAGGGCGGCCACGACGGCGTGATCGCCTTCGGCGGCGGCAGCGGGCTCGATGCCGCCAAGGCAATCGCACTGATGGCCGGACAGACGCGACCGATCTGGGATTTCGAGGACCGCGAGGACTGGTGGACGCGCGTGGATGTTGCCGGCATGGCACCAGTCGTTGCCGTCCCCACGACGGCAGGCACAGGCTCGGAAGTCGGCCGCGCGTCGGTCATCACCGACCTGCGCGATCACACGAAGAAGATCATCTACCACCCGAAGATGATGCCCGGTGTCGTGATCTCGGACCCGGAGCTGACCATCGGCCTGCCACCGAAGGTGACGGCGGCGACCGGAATGGATGCGCTGTCGCATTGCCTCGAGGCTTATTGCGCGCCGTTCTACCATCCGCTCGCGGATGGCATCGCGGTCGAGGGCATGCGCCTCGTTCACGATTACCTGCCGCGTGCCGTGGCCGACGGCAAGGATCTCGAGGCCCGTTCCCACATGCTGATCGCATCTTCAATGGGCGCGACCGCATTCCAGAAGGGCCTGGGCGCGATGCACAGCCTGAGCCATCCTTGCGGCGCGAACCTGGACACCCACCACGGGCTCACCAATGCTGTCGTGATGCCCTATGTGCTTGCCTGGAACCGGCGCGCGATCGAACCACGCATGGGAAGGCTTGCCGCGTGGCTGGGCCTCAAGCGGCACAGCTACGAAGGATTCCTGGACTGGATACTGGAATTGCGCGCGACCATCGGCATCCCGCCGACACTTGCCGGCCTCGGCGTGCGCGAGGAACATGCCAAGGAATTCGCGCCGCAGGCGCTCGCCGATCCATCGACCGGCGGCAATCCCTTACCGATGACGGTCGGGGACTTCGAGAAACTCTACCTGAACTGCATCCGCGGCTAGATGCGGTGAGCGCGCGGATCCCCCGCGCGCACCTCGAAGCTCGCGAGCACATTCCGGCCGCTGCGCGGATCGAGCCGGTCGTCGATCGCGACGATGTCCGCGCGCAGCTTGTCGCGATCGAGATCGCAGCGGATGTAACCGCTGTGAAAACCCTCGTGAAAACGCACCTGCGGATTCAGCGGCAGCATCGAAGTCTTGTCGCTGTTGTTGGTGGCGATCGACGAGGTCGCCAGTTCGACGCCGAATGGGCGCCCGGCTGCGTTCGCAATCTCGTTGACCCAGAAGGAGTGGATGTCGCCGGTCAACACGATCGGGTTCGCGGTCTTGTGGCGAGCAAGCGAGGCCAGCAAGCGTTCGCGCGCCGGCGGATAACCCGCCCAGGCATCGGTGAAGATGCGTGGCGATTCATTCCAGCTCTCTTTGATCGTCACGAACATGACGCCCTGCGTCAGCACATTCCATGCTGCGCGGCTTTCTGCGAGCGTGCTATCGAGCCAGTTCTCCTGTTCGGCGCCCAGCATGGTGCGCGCGGGATCCGCAAGCTCCGCCTTGCAGGCAGGCTTCTCGGGATTTACGAAGCTTCCACCGCCGGCGCCGCTGAAAAGGATTTTCTTCCCACGCTCGGTATCGCAGCGCCAGGGCGTCGGCAGGTTCTGGCAGGCCTGCGCGGAGCGGTATTGGCGGGTGTCGAGCACATAGAAGCGCGCGAGATTTCCCCAGTCCACCGTGCCGTAGAGCCGCGCGGCCATGCCGGGCAACAGGCGCGAGGGCCGGATGGGCATGTGCTCGAAGTAAGCTTGGTAGGCCGCTGCGCGGCGGCCGGGGAATGATTGCCGCACGCCTTCGCCGCCACAGGCTTCGTTTTCGCCGGTGAGCCCCGCGTAATCGTTGTCGACTTCGTGATCGTCCCAAATCGCGAGCCAGGGGCAGGCCGCGTGCGCTGCCTGCAGGTCGGGATCCGTGCGGTACTGGGTGTAGCGGTGGCGATAGTCAGTCAGCGTGTTTGCTTCCTGGGTATCGAATAGCCGCACGCGCCGCTCGCCCCAGGCGTCCTCATAAATGTAGTCACCGAGCATCATCACGAGGTCGGGCTTGTCGTCGGCGATGTAGCGATACGCCGAAAAGAAACCCTGTTCGTAGTGTGCACAGCAGGCGACTGCGAAACGCAGCGGGCCATCGGTCGCACCAACCGGACAGGTCAGCGCGCGCCCGGTCGGACTTTCATAATTCCCGATGCGGAAGCGATAGAAATATTCACGTCCTGCATCGAGTCCGCCGACTTCGACATGGACGGCATGGGCGAGATGCGCCGGGGCAAGGGCCGTGCCGCTCGCGCGGATCCGCGAGAAAGACCTGTCCTCCGCCACTTCCCAGGTGAGCTCGTAGATCGTGCTGCCAAGCACTTCCGGTACGAATGGCTCCGGCGCGAGCCGCGTCCAGATCACGAAGCCATCAGGCGAAGGGTCCCCCGACGCGACGCCAAGCTGGAACGGATAGGAGCTGAAGCGGACCTGCGACCTGGCACTTCCGAAGGGAACGAGCGCCACTGCGCCTGCGGCTGCCGCAAGACGGGCGAATTCTCGGCGGGACAGGGGTCGACGCATGCTTGCTCCGATCGCGGCGCAATCCCGCGATCTTGGAGGCTCAGGCGCCGCAGCGCAACTTCGCGGGGTTGCGGCGGCCGGCTAGATGCCGGCGCCGTGTTCGAATCCGGTCTGCACCGGCGCCGCCTGCGACACGCGCGAGTTTGGCGGCACGCTATGCGTCAGCCAGACGTTGCCGCCGATCACGCTGCCGCGGCCGACCGTGACGCGGCCGAGCACGGTGGCACTCGCATAAATGGTCACGTCATCCTCGATGATGGGATGGCGGGCCAGGCCCTTCACCGGGCGGCCCTCGGCGTCGACCGGGAAGTTCTTGGCGCCGAGTGTCACGCCCTGGTAAAGCGTCACGCGGTTGCCGACCACGGCGGTCTCGCCGATCACGATGCCGGTGCCATGGTCGATGAAAAACTCGCGACCGATGGTCGCTCCTGGATGGATGTCGATGCCGGTGCGGTGGTGTGCGTTCTCCGCGATCAAGCGCGGCAGCAGCGGGACTTGGAAGTGATAGAGGATGTTTGCTATCCGGTGTCGCGTCACCGCGAAGATGCCGGGGAACGCGTACAGGGCCTCGATCGGATGGCGGCAGGACGGATCTCCATGCCAGGCTGCGCGTGCATCTTCGAACACGCGCTCGCGCAGTCGCGGCAACTGCACCAGCAGCTCGCGGGCGAGGCGGCGAGCCCTGGCGTCGAGCGCACCCGCGTCCTGCGCCACTTCTTCACCGATACGTGCCGGGAACTCGATTGCGAGGCGGATTTGCGCAGCGAGCGCCGCTTCGATCTCGCCCAGCTCGCGCTCGATACGCTGTTCCGGACTCTCATCAGCCGTCGTGGCGTGCAACGTCTCCGCGATCAGCAGCCGGTGCAGCCGGTCGATGGACGAGAGCACGGCCGTGCGGTCGGGCCAGTTGCCGATGCGCAGCGCCTGGAATTCCACCGCATCGCCCGGCACCATCAGCGCCGCGGCGAGCGCGGCGTGATCACCCGCCACAGCGGATTCAGGCGAGTGGGACGATGCGCGGCGCACTGACTGTCGCCTCCTCATAGAGCCACGTCGAGAGATACCGTTCGCCGAAACTCGGGATGATCACGACGATCAGTTTGCCACGATTTTCCTCGCGCGCCGCAACCTGCAGTGCGGCGTACAGTGCGGCACCGGAACTGATGCCGACCAGGACGCCTTCCTCGCGTCCGAGCAGGCGCGCGTATTCGCCGGCCTGCTCGTTGGTGACCTGGATGATCTCGTCGATGACCTTCGTGTTCAGGATTTCCGGGATGAATCCCGCGCCGATGCCCTGGATCTTGTGCGGTCCGGGCTGGCCGCCGGAAAGCACCGGGCTCGCCGCCGGCTCGACCGCAATACAACGGAATCCCGGCTTGCGCTTCTTGATGACTTCGCCGACGCCGGTGATCGTGCCGCCGGTGCCGATGCCCGAGACCAGGAAATCGACCTTGCCGTCCGTGTCATTCCAGATTTCCTCGGCTGTCGTGCGGCGATGGATCTCGGGATTGGCCGGATTGGTGAACTGGCCGACCAGCACGAAGCGCTTCGGGTCGCTCGCAACGATTTCATTCGCGCGCGCCATCGCGCCTTTCATGCCCTTAGCGCCCTCGGTCAGCACGAGTTCCGCGCCGAAGGCCTGCAGCATGCGGCGGCGCTCCATGCTCATCGTTTCGGGCATGGTCAGCACCAGCTTGTAACCCTTGGCCGCGGCGACGAATGCAAGACCGATACCGGTGTTGCCGCTGGTCGGTTCGACCAGCACGGTGTCGGGCCCGATGAGGCCCTGCTCTTCGAGCGCCTCTATCATGCTGACGCCGATGCGATCCTTGACGCTGGCGCAGGGATTGAAGAACTCGAGTTTCAGTACGATGTGACCGGGCAGGTCGCGGCCGATCTTGTTGAGCCGCACGAGCGGTGTGCGGCCGATGGTCTGAAGAATATTGTCGTAGATCTGCGCCATGGCTGTCCCCGTTGTACCTGCACCAGCCTGGGTCTGGTAGCGCCCGGCCGGTAAATGATCAATGCCCCTTCGCTGATAGCGGCCGGTTATCGTCATCGGCCGGGCCGCCGAAAAAGGGGAGGGGCCCCGGGCCCGACTGGGCACCGGGAACCCCACCCGACATGGAAACTGTTTCGCGCTCGCAGTTCAACGGACCGCGTAGCTCTCCATCCGCAGGCCCGTGCCACCGTGCGAGACATGGGCGACAACGGCCTGGCGGCGGTGAATCTTGGTCACCGCGCCCAGGTTGATCGCGAACGCGAGTTCGACGATCGACCCCTTCGCGAGCCCGAGGTTCCGGGTCTCGACAAACACGCCATTGGCGCTGAGATTGCAGGCCTTGCAAAGCGCGCCACGACGCCCGGGAACGATCAGGTAGACCGTGGCCCGAGCACGATGCCGCGTATGCAGACGGCGCTCCATCTCCCCATCCCCGCTCTTTTTCTATTGCCCGGAGTGGACTGCAAAACCGAGTATGCAGTCCCGGGCGGGGCTAGGAAAGCGCCGGAAAGCCGGCCCGTCGGGCGCGGTTGAACGATCGTGCAGAATCAAGCGGTTGCAGGAATCCCTTGTTCCGGGCTGATTCCGTTGCACTGCAATAATCACCCCGCCAGCGGGTGTGCGCGCCGGTCGATCCGATACCATGCCGGGCCATGATCGCCGATGCGGAAACCCTGCCAAAGCTGTCGCTCGACGACATTTGCGAGGCGCGCCGCCTGATCGGCGATCGGGTGCTGACGACACCGGTGCAGCAATTGTCGGGCCCGGCCGTGGAAGCTGCTTTCGCACCGGGGACGCGTGTCTTCCTGAAGCTCGAACTCTTCCAGCGCACCGGCAGCTTCAAGCCGCGCGGCGCGCTCCTGAATGTCCTCGCCCTCAGCGAGTCCGAGCGCGCGCGCGGCATCTGCGCGATCAGCGCCGGCAATCACGCGATCGCGACGGCCTATGCAGCGCGCTGCCTGGGCACGAACGCGAAGGTCGTCATGACCACGAGCGCAAACCCGTTCCGGATCGCGCAATGCCGCCTCTATGGTGCCGAGGTCGAGCTCGTGCCGGACGTCCACGCAGGTTTCCGCCGCGTCAGGGAAATCCAGGAGACGGAATCGCGCGCGTTCATCCATCCCTACGAAGGCCTGCGCGTCTCGCTCGGCACCGGCACGCTCGGTGCCGAATTCATGGAACAACTGCCGGATCTCGACGCGGTCATCGTGCCGATCGGCGGCGGGGGGCTGGCGTCAGGCGTCTCGACCGCCGTGAAACTGATGCGGCCCGAGTGCGAGGTCTTCGGCGTCGAGCCATTCGGGGCCGATTCGATGTACCGGAGTTTTGCGGCAGGAAAACCGGCCGCAATCGACGAGGTCGCCACCATCGCCGACAGTCTCGGCGCGCCATTTGCGACGCCGATGTCGTTTGCACTGTGCCGGGCCCACATCGACGAGCTGGTGCGGGTCAGCGACCAGGAGCTCGTCGCTGCGATGCGTTTTCTGCTCGAGCACGCGCGCCTGGCGGTCGAGCCGGCGAGTGCGGCGTCGACCGCGGCGCTGCTGGGGCCGTTGCGCAACCGTCTTGCGGGCCGCAGGGTCGGGCTGGTCGTTTCCGGCGCGAATATCGATACGGCGACATTCCTGCGCTTCGTTGGGAGTTGAAATGCCGGCTGGACCCTCGGTGGCTGCCGCGGTCTTTGCCTGGCTCCACCTGATTGCCGTCGGACTTGCCGTGGGGCTCCTGTTATCGGAGTACTGGTTGTGCCTGCGTATACCGGACCGGCTCCAGGTCCGGTTGCTGGGGACTGCGGACCTGGGTTATTTCCTGGCCCTGACCGGCAGCGTCGCCACGGGGCTTGCAAGGGTCCTGTTTTTTGGCCAAGACACGGCTTATTATATTGCTAACCGGTTGTTCTGGTTGAAGATAGTCATATTCATCGCGATCGGTCTCATCGCGCTCATCCCGACCCGCCAGTACATCCGCTGGAACCGCGAGGCGAGGACTGCGCCGGCCTTCGCGCCACTGACCCGCGAACTGGAGCGCGTGCGGGGAAGTCTTGTGCTGCAGCTCGGGCTGATGTTGCTTCTGCCGCTGCTCTCGATTCTGGTCGCCGGGGGTCACGGACTGCCTGCAGCCCATCCTTAGCCCAGATCAGGGACTTAGCTGACTTTTTTGCGTTGACACAACGCCCGTTCGGCCCGAAAATATGCGGCTGATTTTTGGGAGGGGTACCCAAGCGGCCAACGGGGGCAGACTGTAAATCTGCTGGCTCATGCCTTCGTAGGTTCGAATCCTACCCCCTCCACCAGTTGTGGATAGCAACCGGGTGGCTTGGCCATTGGCAACCCACGAAACCTGCGTGTTCGCGGCGTGAAGGAATGCGGGTGTAGTTCAATGGTAGAACCTCAGCCTTCCAAGCTGATGACGTGGGTTCGATTCCCACCACCCGCTCCAGCCGGGTGGACCTGGGCCCACGTAGCTCAGTCGGTAGAGCACGTCCTTGGTAAGGACGAGGTCACCGGTTCGATTCCGGTCGTGGGCTCCATAACGATAGAGAAGAAAGGGGTGAGTCGTGGCTAAGGAAAAATTCGTACGGTCGAAGCCGCATGTGAATGTGGGGACGATAGGGCATGTGGACCATGGGAAGACGACGCTGACGGCGGCGCTGACCAAGGTGATGGCGGAGAAGCACGGCGGCGAGTTCACGGCCTACG
>JAQBHG010000102.1:0-26132 GCA_032127975.1 Steroidobacteraceae bacterium | reverse complement strand
GAAGTCGATGCCGCTGCCCTTGATGTCGCGGCCGAGCAGGCCCTCGCGATAAGCCTCTCGCAGCGCGGCCTCGAATCGCGGCCACGGCTCGGCGAGGAATTCGCCGCGCACGTAGTTGTAGCCGACGGTCGCGCCCATCGCGTAGCCACCGATCGCCATGCCTTCGATAATCGAGTGCGGGTTGTAGCGCAGGATGTCGCGATCGTGGCAGGTGCCCGGCTCGCTTTCATCCGAATTGCAGACCACGTACTTCTGCCCCGGCGCGTCGCGCGGCATGAAGCTCCACTTGACGCCGGTCGGGAAGCCCGCGCCGCCACGGCCACGCAACCCCGAGGCCTTCACTTCCTCGATAATCGTCTCGCGCGGCACCTTGTCGCGAAGGATCTTTTCCCACGCCTGGTAGCCACTGCACTTGCGGTAGACATCGAGCGTCCAGCTGTGTGCATGCTGGAGCGGCTCGAAGACGACCTGATTCATCGCGTGCGGCATCGGCTCACTCCAGCCCGTCGAGAACCTTGATCGCCGATTCGGGCGTCAGGTTTTCGTGATAGACGTGGTCGACCATCATCATCGGCGCGTTGTTGCAGGCCGCCAGGCACTCCTCTTCGCGTTTCAGGTAGATCTTGCCGTCGGGCGTGCTCTCGCCGGTGCGGATCCCGAGATGGCGTTCGACAGCGGCGACGATACGGTCGGCGCCGCACAGCATGCAGCTGATATTCGTGCAGATCGAAATGTGGATGCGGCCGACCGGCTTCGTCTCGAACATCGAATAGAAGCTTGCGATTTCGTAGACCTGGATCGCCGGCAAGCCGACATACTCTGCAACCGCGTCCATCAACTCGGCCGTCAGGTAGCCGTCATTCTGGTGCTGCGCGGCGCGCAGTGCGGCGATGACCGCGGACCGGCGGCGATCGGGCGGAAACTTTTCCATCCATTGGTCGATCTCGTGTCGCGTGTGCTCGGTCAGGATCAACGGTCGATCTCCCCGAATACGATATCCATGGTCCCGATGATCGCGACGACGTCGGCGAGCATGTGTCCACGGACCATCTCATCCATCGCCGAAAGGTGCGCAAACCCCGGCGCGCGGCACTTGACCCGGTAAGGCTTGTTGGCACCGTCCGACACCAGCCAGATCCCGAACTCGCCTTTTGGCGCCTCGACCGCTGCGTAGGTTTCGCCCTCGGGCACGCAATAGCCCTCGGTGAAGAGCTTGAAATGATGAATCAGCGATTCCATGTCGTCTTTCATCTCGCCGCGTCGCGGCGGCGTGATCTTATGGTCATCGAGAATCACCGGTCCGGGATTGGCGCGCAGCCAGTCGACACACTGGCGGATGATCCGGTTGGACTGCCTGAACTCCGCCACCCGGCAGAGGTAGCGGTCGTAACAGTCGCCATTGACGCCGACCGGTATGTCGAACTGGACCCGGTCATACGCGGCATAGGGCTGCTTCTTGCGCAGGTCCCACTCGATGCCGGAACCCCGCAGCATCGGTCCGGAAAACCCGAGTTGCAATGCACGCTCCGGCGTCACCACGCCGACGTCGACCGTTCGCTGCTTCCAGATCCGGTTGTCGGTCAGGAGCGTCTCGTATTCATCGACACAGGCCGGAAAGCGCTCGGTGAAATCCTGGATGAAATCCAGCAATGTGCCGGAGCGGGCGGCATTGCGCCGCTTCGCGTCCCGCTCGCTGCGCCACTTCGAGGCCTGGTACCTGGGCATCGTGTCGGGCAAGTCCCGGTAGACTCCACCCGGCCGGTAGTAGGTCGCGTGCATGCGGGTGCCAGAGACCGCCTCATAGCAGTCCATCAGGTCCTCGCGCTCGCGGAATGCGTACAGGAAGACGGTCATTGCGCCGATGTCGAGCGCATGCGAACCGATCCACAGAAGGTGGTTCAGGATGCGCGTGATTTCGTCGAACATGACGCGGATGTACTCGGCGCGTTCCGGCGGGCGGACGCCGAGCAGGTTTTCGATCGCGCGCACGTACGCATGCTCGTTGCACATCATCGACATGTAGTCGAGCCGGTCCATGGAGCCGATCGAGTGGTTGAACGGCTTGGATTCGGCGAGCTTCTCGGTGGCGCGATGCAGCAGGCCGATGTGCGGGTCCGCCTTCTGGATCACCTCGCCATCCATTTCCAGGATGAGTCGCAGCACGCCATGCGCGGCCGGATGCTGCGGACCGAAATTCAGCGTGAAATTCTGGATTTCAGCCATCGCGTTTCTGTCCTGCCGGCGCAACCACGCGTATGCGCTCCCTGCGGATGACTTTTGGCACGGTGACGCGCGGCTCGATGCTGACCGGCTCGTAGACGACCCGCCCTTTCGCAGGGTCATAGCGCACTTCCACATTCCCGATCAGCGGGAAATCCTTGCGGAACGGGTAGCCGATGAATCCGTAGTCGGTCAGGATCCGGCGCAGGTCCGGATGACCGCGAAACAGGATTCCGTAGAGGTCAAAGGCTTCGCGCTCGTACCAGGCTGCAGACGCCCAGACATCGGTCACCGTATCGAGCATCGGCGGCTCGCCGGGTGCGCAATTGCAACGTACCCGCAGCCGCATGTTGCGGGAGACCGAAAGCAGGTGGTAGGCGACGGCGAATCGCGGCCCGCCCTGCAATGGCGGCGCATCCTCACGCTCGACGCCGCGGCTGAATCCCGACGAAGTTGCAGCCTCGGTCACCCATTCGGAGCGTCCGAACTCGAGGTAATCGATGCCGGACAGGTCCGTCAATTGCTCGAATGCCAGCTCCGGCATGTCGCGCAGGTCGCGACAGACCGGGACCAGCAACTCGGGGGTCACCTCGATCGCCAACTCGCCGGCGAGCGACGGCAGGCGCCTGGCTCTTGCGCCGATCCTGGATTCGAGGGCCTGTGCCGTTGCCGCGAGTCTGCTCATGCTCAACCGCGAGCTATGGTGCTGGTACGGCGGATCTTGTCCTGCAGCTGGATGATCCCGTAGATCAGCGCCTCGGCGGTCGGCGGACAGCCTGGTACATACACGTCGACCGGCACGATCCGGTCGCAGCCCCGCACCACGGCATATGAATAGTGGTAGTAGCCACCACCATTGGCGCAGGAGCCCATCGAAATCACCCAGCGCGGCTCGGCCATCTGGTCGTAGACCCTGCGCAGGGCCGGGGCCATCTTGTTGACCAGCGTGCCGGCGACGATCATGACGTCGGACTGGCGCGGGCTGCCACGGAATACGACGCCAAAACGATCGAGGTCGTAGCGCGACGCCCCGGCGTGCATCATCTCGACCGCACAGCAGGCAAGCCCGAATGTCATCGGCCATAGCGAGCCGGTTCTTGCCCAGTTCATCAGGCTGTCGACCGTCGTCGTGACGAATCCCCTGCTCTGAATAACGGGCGCTTCTGCGCTCAATCCCATTCCAGCGCCCCTTTCTTCCATTCGTAGGCGAAGCCGACCACCAGGATGGCCAGGAATACACCCATCGAAATCAGGCCGAATCCGCCGATCGAGTCGAGTGAAACCGCCCACGGAAACAGGAAGGCGATCTCGAGGTCAAAGATGATGAAGAGGATGGCGACCAGGTAGTAACGCACGTCGAACTTGGTGCGCGAGTCCTCGAAGGCTTCAAAGCCGCACTCGTACGGCGAAAGCTTGTCGGGGTCCGGGCGCCGCGGTCCCAGCACGAAACCAAGCACCAGCAGCAGCAACCCGAAGGCGCCGGCCACGGCCAGGAATATCAGTATTGGCAGGTAATTCTGCAGCACTATGCCGACCGTTGCGGGTTGTGACCTGGCCCGCGAGAAACACGCGACATTGTAACCGTCCGCGGGGCCCTATGGGGCCCCTGCGAACGCATGCTGGGAATGCAAATGGTGCCGGCGGTCGGACTCGAACCGACACGGGTTTCCCCACTAACCCCTCAAGCTAGCGCGTCTACCAATTCCGCCACGTCGGCAACAGGAAAAAGGAAATCGAACCGCTCACTCGCCGGCCGGTGCTGCCGGCGCGCTCGCAGGATCCGTCAGCTGGGGCACGGCATCGCCGTCCACGCCGACGGGCGTGGGCGCCGGCGTCGCGGGCTCGGTCACGAGCTTGTCGACCAGGCTGTCGGGTGCCCGCGCTTCCGGCCGCGTCGCAAACCAGGCCAGCGACATACTAGTCATGAAGAACATCGTCGCCATGACCGCGGTCAACTTCGAGAAAAACGTCGCCGAACCGCGGGCGCCGAAAACCGTGCCCGATGCCCCGGCTCCGAACCCGGCGCCGGCGTCGGCACCCTTGCCACGCTGCAGCAGCACGAGGCCCACGATTCCGACGCTCAGTATCCCGTGCAATATTGTGATCAGTTGTTGAAGCATGATTGCCTGAAGTTGTATTGCGCCGCGGTCATTTCCCCGCCGCCGCGCAGATCCTTCCAAATTCGTCCGCCTTCAGCGACGCACCGCCGATCAGGCCGCCATCCACATCCGGATTCGCGAACAGCTCCGCGGCGTTTGACGCCTTGACGCTGCCCCCGTAGAGAACCCGAAGGGAAGCCCCAATTGTAGCATCCTTTTCTGCGATCCAGCCCCGTATCAGGGCGTGGACTTCCTGCGCCTGGCCCGGCGTTGCGGTCCTGCCCGTGCCGATCGCCCAGACCGGCTCGTAGGCCACGATGGCCGTGGCAAACCCGGCGATGCCGGCGACGACCAGAACGGCCCCGAGCTGCCGGGTGACGACTCCATTGGTGATGCCGTGCTCACGTTCCTGCAGGGTTTCGCCGACGCACAGGATCGGCACAAGACCATGGCGCAGGACCGCGGAAAATTTCCGCGCGACGAGCGCATCATCTTCCCCATACAGGGCGCGACGTTCCGAATGGCCGACGATCACGAAGCGGCAGCCAACATCCGCGAGCATCGCGGCCGATACCTCGCCGGTATGGGCGCCGATGTCTTCGGCACAGACATCCTGCGCGCCAAGCATGATCGCATTGCCGTGCAGGCGCCGGCCGACGTCAGGCAGGTAAACGAACGGCGGACAGATCACGACCTCGGCGGTGCCGGCGCCGGCACCGGTAGCAATCAGCTCGTCGACCAGGCGGCCCGCTTCGGCGCGGCTGCCGTGCATCTTCCAGTTACCGGCTACCAGTGGCCTGCGCATGTCAGTTCGCCGCAGCCGCGGCGCGCACCACTTCGGCGAGCGTCGCGGCGTGCCGTCCGACCGCCTGGGCGTCCTCACCCTCGACCATCACGCGAACGACCGGCTCAGTGCCGGATGCGCGCAACACGACCCGGCCACGCTTGCCGAGCGCCTGTTCGACCAGTGCGACGGCCGCGGCGACCGTCTTGTCGGCGGCAGCGTCGAAGCGGCGCACGACCTGCACATTGATCAGCTGCTGTGGAAACTTCTGCATGCCGGCCGCAAGCTCCGCGAGTGTCTTGCCGGTCGCCTTCATGATCGCAAGCACCTGCAACGCCACGATCAGCCCGTCGCCGGTGGTCGTCTTGTCGAGGCACAGCAAATGGCCGGACGACTCGCCGCCGAGGCTGCCGCCATGGGTGCGCAGCAACTGCAGCACGTTGCGGTCGCCAACGGCTGCGCGCAGGAATGGCACGCCGAGTTCCGCCAGCGCAAGTTCAAGCCCCAGATTCGTCATCACCGTTCCGACCACCGGTCCTTTCAGCTCGCCGGAGGCCAGCCGCGCGCGTGCCAGCACGTAGAGCAACTGGTCGCCGTCCAGGCTGCGGCCCAGGTGATCGACCATGACCACCCTGTCGCCGTCGCCGTCGAGCGCAATGCCTGCATCCGCGCGCACACCGGACACCGTGAGTTTCAGGAGTCCCGGATCGGTGGAGCCACAGCCGTCATTGATATTCCTGCCGTTCGGCGAGCAGCCGATCGGCACGATATCGGCGCCGAGGTCCGCAAGTACGCGCGGTGCAACCTTGTAGGCAGCGCCATTGGCGCAGTCGATGACCAGCTTCATGCCACTGAGCGTGGTGCCAGTCTGCAATGTGGATGCGCAAAAGGCCTGGTAGAGGGTCCGATCGCTGTCCACCCGCGTTGCGCGGCCCAGCGCCGCCGATTCCAGTGTCAGCGCCGGTTCGTCGAGATGCTTCTCGATCGACTCCTCGAGATCGTCCGCCAGCTTGGCGCCGGAGCGATCGAAGAACTTGATTCCGTTGTCGTCGAAAAGATTGTGCGAGGCGCTGATCACCGCGCCAAAGTCGCAATTCAGGCGCTGGACCATGTAGGCAATGCCCGGTGTCGGCAATGGGCCGGCCAGCAGGACATCGACGCCTGCCGCGACAAATCCGGCTTCCAGGGCCGACTCGAACATGTATCCGGACAGCCGTGTGTCCTTGCCGACCAGCACCCGGCCGCCATTCGGCGACAGGACGCGCGCGGCAGCGCCTGCGAGCCGCAGCGCGAATTCCGCCGTCATCGGATGCGTGCCGACGCGACCGCGAACACCGTCAGTTCCGAAATATCGCCGTGCCATCATGATTCCCCGTGCCGGCCATTCATCGCCGTGACAATCCGGATGGCGTCGACGGTCGGGCCGACGTCATGCGCGCGGACGATCCTTGCCCCCGCCAGTGTCGCGAGCATCGCCAATGCAAGGCTCCCACCAAGGCGCTCACCGTCCGCGCGACCGGTCAGCTTGTCGATCATGCTCTTGCGTGAGAGCCCTGCCAGCACCGGATACCCATCCGCGGCGAGCTCCCGCAGGCGGCGCAGCAACTCGAGATTGTGCTCCACAGTCTTGCCAAACCCGAAACCCGGGTCGATGACGAGCCTGGACACGGGGATGCCGGCATCAACGCAGCGGGCCACGCGGCCGCGGAGGAAATCCCGCACTTCCACCAGCACATCCGCGTAACGCGGCTCCTTCTGCATCGTCCGGGGCTCGCCCTGCATGTGCATCAGGCAGATCGCGACATCGGATTTCGCCACCGTATCGATCGCACCTGGTTCGCGCAACGCGCAAACGTCATTGATCATCGACGCGCCGGCGGCAATCGCGGCACGCATGACTTCCGGCTTGCTGGTATCCACCGAAACCGGCAACTGGATGCGTTCGACGAGCTGCTCGACCACCGGGATCACGCGCCGCAGCTCCTCGCCGACATCCACCGGTGCTGCACCCGGCCTGGTCGACTCGCCGCCGACATCGATGATCGCGGCACCCTCGCGCGCCATTCGTTCAGCCTGTGCAAGCGCGGCTGGCAGCGCAGCGAACCGGCCACCGTCCGAGAAGGAGTCTGGCGTGACGTTCAACACACCCATCACGACCGGAATGTCCAGGTTCAGGGTGTGGCGGCCGCACCGGAGTCGCATCGGGCCGGCATCGATTGCGGGATGCACCGTGAATCCCGCCGGCTCCGCCGCAGGGCTCAGGTCTGGCTGGCCGGTGGACCGATCACCGGCTCCGGCTGCGCGGCGCTACCGCCACCCACTGGGGTCGGGGTTTCTTCCCAGTCCTTGGGCGGCCTGGGCTCGCGGCCGGCCATGATGTCCTTGATCATCCCTTCGTCGATCGTCTCGTACTTGATCAGCGCAGCCGCCATCGTGTCGAGCCTCTCGCGATGCTCGACCAGGATCCCGCGCGCCTGCGCGTAGGCGGTGTCGACCACCTTGCGGATTTCCAGATCGATGACATGCGCCGTCTCGTCGGAGATCTGCTTGTGCTGGGTGACGGAGTGGCCGAGGAACACCTCGCCCGCGTCCTCCCTGTAGGACAGCGGTCCGAGCTTCTCCGACAGGCCCCACTTCGTGACCATGTTCCGTGCGAGATTGGTCGCGCGTTCGATGTCGTTGGACGCGCCGGTCGTCACGGCTTCAGGCCCGAAGCGCAGTTCCTCGGCGATACGGCCGCCAAACAGACTCGCGATCTGGTTCTCGAGGCGGCGCTTACTGTAGCTGTAGCGATCCTCTTCCGGCAGGAACATCGTGACGCCCAGCGCCCGGCCGCGCGGGATGATCGTCACCTTGTAGACCGGATCGTGTTCGGGAAGGCTCAGGCCGACGATTGCATGGCCCGCCTCGTGATAGGCGGTATTGAGCTTCTCCCGCTCGCTCATGACCATCGACCGGCGCTCGGCGCCCATCATGATCTTGTCCTTGGCGCGCTCGAACTCATCCATCGTGACCTGGCGCTTATTTGCGCGCGCCGCGAATAGCGCGGCTTCATTGACCAGGTTCATCAGGTCGGCACCCGAAAAACCTGGCGTGCCGCGCGCAATGATCGACGGCTTGACGTCATCAGAGATCGGCACCTTGCGCATATGGACCTTCAGGATCTGCTCGCGTCCGCGCACATCCGGCAGCGGCACCACGACCTGGCGGTCGAAGCGGCCCGGACGCAGCAAGGCAGGATCGAGAACGTCTGGGCGGTTTGTCGCCGCGATAACGATGACGCCCTCGTTGCCCTCGAAGCCGTCCATCTCGACCAGCAGCTGGTTCAATGTCTGTTCACGCTCGTCATGGCCGCCGCCGAGGCCTGCGCCGCGATGACGGCCGACCGCGTCGATCTCGTCGATGAACACAATGCACGGCGCATGCTTCTTGGCCTGCTCGAACATATCGCGCACGCGCGAGGCACCCACACCGACGAACATCTCGACGAAGTCAGATCCCGAAATCGTGAAGAACGGAACCTTCGCCTCGCCCGCGATGGCGCGGGCAAGCAGGGTCTTGCCGGTGCCGGGAGCGCCGACCATCAGCACGCCCTTCGGGATCTTTCCGCCGAGTTTCTGGAATTTGGCGGGATCCTTCAGGAAGTCGACGATCTCGGAGACCTCTTCCTTCGCCTCCTCGATACCAGCGACATCCGCGAAGGACACGCTGACCTGGTCCTCGGACAGGAGCCGTGCACGGCTCTTGCCGAACGACATCGCGCCGCGCCCGCCAGCACCGCCCTGCATCTGGCGCATGAAGTAGATCCAGACGCCAATCAGCAACAGGATCGGGAATGAGGATACGAAGAGCTGCAGCAGGAAGGACTGGCGCTCGGGCGGCGCCGCATCGAATGCGACGCTGTGCTTGTGCAGCATGCCGATCAGCACCGAATTGTCGGTCTCCGGGTTATAGGTGACGTACTTGTCGCCACCGGCGCGCGCACCGGAAATCGTGTCCCCCTGGAATGTCGCGGACTTGATCGCTCCCGTTTCGACTTCGGCGAGGAACTGCGAATACTTGAGCGGTTCCGGCGCGCTCACGCGCTGGCCGAAATTGGAGAACACCGCGACCAGCACGATCGCGATGACGATCCAGAGGACGATATTTCTGGTCAAGTCGTTCAAGCAGCCACTCCTGGCGTCGATGCGCCGCGGTCCGGACTGTCGAATTGGACTACGGCAATAGAGGGGTAGTTCGACATTACTACGCCCGGGGTCTCCTCGCCACCAAGTAGGCCTCAGAACTGCGCTGTCGCGAGGCTTTTGGCTTGCGGATGCGGACTTGCCCGAACTGGCGGCGGGCATCGGCCAGCAACTCCTGGAATCCGGCGCCCTGGAACAGCTTCATCACCAGCCTGCCGTCAGGGCCCAGCACCTTGCGCGAGAAATCGAGCGCAAGCTCCTCCAGGTCAGCGGCACGCGCATGGTCCACAACATCCACACCGCTCATGTTGGGGGCCATGTCGGACATCACAAGGTCCACGCGCCGGCCGGAGATCAATTCCAGCAGCGCATCGAGCACCGCTTGCTCGCGGAAGTCGCCCTGCAGGAATGTCACGCCTGCCAGTTCGGGCATTGCCAGCAGGTCAACGGCGATCACGGTGCCGTTGCCGGCTAGTTTTCGCGCCGCGTACTGGCTCCAGCCACCTGGTGCGGCCCCCAGGTCCACCACCGTGATGCCCGGGAAAATCAGCCGTTCCGCACTGTCGAGCTCCTGGAGCTTGAAGGCGGCACGCGAGCGCCAGCCCTCTTGCTGCGCGCGCTGGACATAGGTGTCGTCGAAGTGCTCACGCAGCCAATTACCGCTCGACTTGCTGCGCCGGCTCATGAGCGAAACCCGGCGGGCAGTCCTATAATTCGGAACCTGCTAATCAATGCTTGGCTCTCTCGACAAACCACACGTGGCACTCACGGAACGTCAGAAAAAGCACCTGCGGCGACTCGGTCATGCCCTGCACCCGCTCGTCATGGTTGGCCAGCGCGGCCTGACCGAAGGCGTCGTCAGCGAATTCAGGCAGACTCTCAGCGATCATGAACTGGTCAAGGTCCGCGCTCGTGTCGGCGATCGCGAAAATCGCGATCTGGTGCTTGGCAGGCTCGCGGCGGACACGGGCGCTGAACTGGTCCATCAGATCGGCAAAGTAGGCCTATTCTACAAGAAAAACAACAAGTTAAATAAGATACTTCTTCCGGATTCTTGAGTCACTCCAGGCGCACTGCGAGGATTTCGAAGCTGTGCGCGCCAGCGGGCGCGGCCACTTCGACCTCATCGCCTGGCTTCTTGCCGATCAGGGCGCGCGCAATCGGCGAGTTGACGGAGATGAGTCCACGCCGGATGTCGGCTTCGTCGTCACCGACGATCTGGTAACGCACTTCTGCGCCCCCGTCGACAGGCGCAAGATCCACGGTCGCTCCAAAGACCACCTTGCCACTGTCCGGCAGCGCTGTCGGATCGATGACCTGCGCGTGCGCCAGACGCCACTCGATTTCCTTGATACGGCCCTCGATGAAGCCCTGCTGCTCGCGCGCGGCATGGTATTCCGCATTCTCGGAAAGGTCGCCGTGCGAGCGCGCATCGGCGATTGCGCGGATCACCGTCGGCCGGTCCTCAGATTTCAGCTTGCGCAATTCGGCCCGCAGCAGTTCAGCGCCACGCAACGTGATCGGCGCCCTCACTTGGCACCCAATTCGGCGTGCAGGTCCTGCAGCCGGTTGACGTCGAGGTCCTCGAGGTGGTCGAGCGCCTCGCAGGTCGCATGTGCAGCGGCGACGGTCGTGTAGTAAGTCACCTTGCGATATTCGGCCTCACGACGGATCGAGCGCGATTCGTGGATGGCGCGCTTGCCTTCAGTCGTGTTGATGATCAGGTCGATCTCGTCATTCTTGATCATGTCCACGATATGCGGCCGCCCTTCGCGCACCTTCAACGCCTTGCGGCAGGGAATGCCGGCCGCCTCCAGCGCGATTGCCGTGCCAAGGGTCGCCAGGATCTCGAATCCACGATCATGCAGACGCCGCGCGATATCCACCGCCGCCTCCTTGTCGCGGTCCCTGACCGAAATCAGGCAGACACCGCGGATCGGGAGCCGGACGCCGGAGGCCGCCTGCGCCTTCGCATAGGCCTCACCGAATGTCCGGCCGGTTCCCATGACCTCTCCGGTCGATTTCATCTCGGGGCCCAGGATCGGATCTGACTCGGGAAACTTGCTGAACGGAAACACGGCTTCCTTTACCGAGTAATAGGGCGGGACGCATTCCTCGAGCATGCCGAGCTCTGCGAGCTTGCGGCCGGTCATTACGCGTGCCGCAATCATCGCAAGCGGCATGCCGGTCGCCTTCGAAACGAAGGGGACTGTCCGTGATGCGCGCGGGTTGACCTCGAGCACATAGACGACGCCGTTCTGGATCGCGAACTGGACATTCATCAGGCCGACGACATTGAGTGCGTGCGCCATCTTGCGCGTCTGGGCGCGCAGCTCATCCTGCACCTGCGCTGAAAGGCTGGCCGGCGGCAGCGAGCAACTGGAATCACCGGAATGCACGCCGGCCTGCTCGACGTGCTCCATGATGCCGCCGATCAGCACGTCCTCGCCGTCGCAGATCGCGTCGACATCGACCTCGATCGCGAGATCCAGGAAGCGGTCCAGCAGCACCGGGCTTTCATTTGACACCCGCACTGCCTCGGTCATGTACTGGCGCAGGTCATCCTCCTCGTAGACGATCTCCATGGCGCGTCCGCCCAGCACATAGGACGGGCGCACGATCAGGGGAAAGCCGACTTCATGCGCGAGCTTGATCGCGCGTTCCTCGTCGCGTGCGGTCGCATTGGCCGGCTGGCGCAGGCTTAGCTGCCTCAGCAGCTTCTGGAAGCGTTCGCGATCCTCGGCGATGTCGATGGAATCCGGGCTGGTACCGATGATCGGCGCGCCCGCGGCCGCAAGCTGGCGTGAAAGCTTCAGCGGCGTCTGGCCGCCGAACTGGACGATGACGCCAAGCGGCTTCTCCTTGGCGATGATCTCCATGACGTCTTCAAATGTCAGTGGCTCGAAATACAGGCGGTCAGAGATGTCGTAGTCGGTGGAGACCGTCTCCGGATTGCAGTTCACCATGATGGTTTCGTAACCATCCTCGCGCAGCGCGAGCGCAGCGTGCACGCAGCAATAGTCAAACTCGATGCCCTGACCGATGCGATTCGGGCCGCCACCAAGGATCATGATCTTCCGGTTCTCGGTAGGCGCGGCCTCGCATTCCTGTTCGTAGGTCGAATACAGGTACGCGGTCGAAGTCGCGAACTCCGCGGCGCAGGTGTCCACGCGTTTATAGACCGGATGCACGCCGCAGGCGAGGCGACGCGCGCGCACGCGTGCCTCCGGGGCACCCATGGCACGCGCGAGCGCGGCGTCCGAGAACCCCTTTCGCTTCAGCGCCAGCAGGCGCTCGACTGTCAGGGCGCCTATTCCTTCTTCATGGACCTTGTGCTCCTCGCGGACCAGGTCCTCGATCTGCGCCAGGAACCATGGATCGATCGCGGACTCCGCGGCAACGCGCGCCACGGTCCAGCCGGCCCGGAATGCGTCGGCCACGTAGCGGATCCGGTCCGCGCCCGGGTGACGCAACTCCTCGGCCAGGCGCTGCTCGCCATCCGCATCCAGTGGCAGTCGCATCACCGGCGTCAGGCCATCGCAGCCGGTTTCAAGGCTGCGCAGGGCTTTTTGCAGCGACTCCTGGAATGTGCGCCCGATCGCCATCGCCTCTCCCACCGACTTCATCTGGGTGGTCAGGCGCGTGTTGGAACCGGGGAACTTCTCGAATGTGAACCGCGGCACCTTGGTGACGACATAGTCGATCGTCGGCTCGAACGAGGCGGGTGTCGCGCCGCCGGTGATCTCGTTCCTCAATTCATCGAGCGTGTAGCCGACAGCGAGCTTGGCGGCGACCTTTGCAATCGGGAATCCGGTCGCTTTCGACGCCAGGGCCGAGGAACGCGAAACGCGGGGATTCATTTCGATCACGAGCATGCGACCGTCTTTCGGGTTCAGCGCGAATTGCACGTTGGATCCGCCGCACTCGACGCCGACCTGCCGCAGGACGGCGATCGAGGCGTCACGCATGCGCTGGTATTCCTTGTCGGTCAGGGTCTGCGCGGGTGCAACCGTGATCGAGTCGCCGGTGTGCACGCCCATCGGATCCAGGTTCTCGATCGAGCAGACGATGATGCAGTTGTCCTTGCGGTCACGGACCACCTCCATCTCGAATTCCTTCCAGCCAAGCACCGATTCTTCGATCAGCACTTCGCCCGTCGGCGACGCGTCGAGGCCGCGTCCCACGATCTCCTCGAATTCCTCGCGGTTGAATGCGATGCCACCGCCCGAACCGCCGAGCGTGAAAGACGGCCTGATGACCGTGGGGAAGCCGACCTCGCCCTGCACGGCGAGCGCCTCGTCGAGGCTATGCGCGATGTAGGACAGCGGACACTCGAGCCCGATTCCGCGCATCGCATTGCGGAAGAGCTCGCGGTCCTCGGCCATGTCGATCGCCTCCCGCGAAGCGGCGATCAACTCGACTTCAAACCGCTCGAGCACGCCTTCGCGCACCAGGTCCAGTGCGGTATTGAGCGCCGTTTGTCCGCCCATGGTCGGCAGCAGCGCGTCCGGGCGTTCCTTCTCGATGATCCTGGCGACCGTTCGCCATTCGACGGGCTCGATGTAGATCGAGTCGGCCATGTCCGGGTCGGTCATGATCGTGGCAGGATTCGAGTTCACCAGGATTACCCGGTAGCCCTCCTCGCGCAGCGCCCGGCAGGCCTGGGCGCCCGAATAGTCGAACTCGCAGGCCTGGCCGATGATGATCGGCCCGGCACCGATGATCAGGATGCTCTCGATGTCGGTGCGCTTCGGCATCAGTCGGTAACCACGTCGTCGTCGGTCGTGACCTCCGGGGCGGCGCGGTTTCGCGTCGCCTGCTGCAGACGGCGCACCATCAGGAAGACGAAGTGCTCGAACAGGGGCCGCAGGTCGTGCGGCCCGGGGCTCGCCTCGGGGTGGCCCTGAAAACCGAATGCCGGCCGATCGGTGCAGGCGATGCCCTGCAGGGAGCCATCGAACAGCGAACGGTGCGTCGCCTTCAGCCGTGGTGGCAGCGATGCCTCGTCAACCGCAAAGCCATGATTCTGGCTGGTGATCACGACTTGGCCACCGGCCAGCTCCTGCACCGGGTGATTGGCACCGTGGTGCCCGAATTTCATCTTGACCGTCTTTGCACCGCAGGCGAGCCCGAGCAGCTGGTGGCCCAGGCAGACGCCGAAAATCGGGATGTCGGTCTCGAGGAAGCTCTGGATCGCCGCGATCGCGTAATCACAGGGCTCCGGATCGCCGGGTCCATTCGAGAGGAAAATACCGTCCGGCATGAGTGCCAGTGCATCTTTCGCAGGTGTCTCGGCGGGAACGACGGTCATGCGGCAGCCGAGATCCGCGAGCAGCCGCAGGATGTTGCGCTTGATGCCGAAGTCGTAGGCAACGACATGCAGGCGCGAACCCGGACGCAGGATCCGGCCCGTTTCCGGTCGAAGGCTCCCGCTATTCCACTGATACGGCTCCGTCGCGGTGACGACCTTGGCCAGGTCCATGCCCTTGAGGCCGGGAAACTTGCGGGCGGCTCGGATCGCGACCGCGGTGTCGACTTCGGCGCCGGTCATGATGCAGCCTGCCAGTGCTCCCTTCTCGCGCAGGATGCGTGTGAGTTGGCGCGTGTCGATGCCCGCGATTGCGACGAGACCACCCTCGGCGAGGAATCTCGGCAGCGACTGGCTGGCGCGCCAGCTCGAGTGCAGCAGCGGCAGGTCGCGGATGACGAGACCCGATGCATGGATGTCCGCGGACTCCAGGTCCTCGGGCGTCGCGCCGGTATTTCCGATGTGGGGGTAAGTGAAGGTGACGATCTGGCGGCAATATGAGGGGTCGGTCAGGATCTCCTGGTAACCCGTCATCGCCGTATTGAAAACGACTTCGCCGGTAGTGCTGCCCGGGGCACCGATCGAATCACCTCGAAACACCGTGCCGTCCTCGAGAGCGAGTACCGCAGGCGTGGATGTCACCGGTCGTATCTCCCCTGCCCGGACAGCCTGCCCTGCCGAAGCAGGGTGCAGCATTCAAGCGAGCGGAGCCGTTCCGGACTCCACCTGCGCATTTATCTCACTCAAAGGGGGCCGCAACCCAGGCGGGAATTCTACTAGACCGGGGCTGCCTGATCCATGGCCGTCGAAGCTGTTCAGACGCCAAGTACGTCTGACATGCCGTAGAGACCGGGTTGCCGCCCGTGGAGCCAGCGCGCCGCCGCCAGCGCGCCATAGGCGAATGTCATTCGGTCCGTCGCCCGATGCACCAGCTCCAGCGTCTCCCCGCCGCCGGCAAACAATACGTGATGCTCGCCGATGATGTCGCCGGCCCTGACGCTCGAGAAACCGATTGCGCCGGGCGAGCGAGCGGTGGCGCGCCCGGCCCGCCCATAGACCCCGACATTCCCCAGCGTGGTATTGCGTGCGCCGGCTGCGATCTCGCCGAGGCGCAGCGCGGTTCCCGACGGCGCATCCGCCTTGTGCCGGTGATGTGCATCGACGATCTCGATGTCATAGTCGCCGGGCAGCGCGGCGGCGGCGCTGCCCACCAGGCTGAAAAAAAGATTGACGGCCAGCGACATGTTCGGCGCGACCAGCACCGGCAGCTTCTCGCTGACGCGCCGGATCAAGGCATGACGCTCGGCATCCAGGCCCGTCGTGCCAATGACGATGGGGATCTGCCTGCTGGCAACCGCGGCGAGATTGTCCGCGGTCGCTTCAGGCAGCGTGAAGTCGATGGCGATCGCTGCATTCGCCAGCGCGCGGCCGCGATCAGAGGTGACCTCGATCGCCACCGGGCCTGCCTGAGCCACTTCGCCTGCATCGTGCCCCAGAGAAGAACTCTCCGGCGAAGCGAGCGCTCCCGACAACGAGAGATCCTCCGATTCCCGGATCGCACGCACCAGGCAACGACCCATCCTGCCGCTCACGCCCAGTACCGCCACATTGATCATGTCAGCTCCCGATCCTGCCGAAGAACTGCTTGACGCCCTCGAGCCACGAACGTTCGCGCGGATTGTGCCGGCGTTCGCCACTGCCGAGCGAGGCTTCGAACTTGCGCAGGGCTTCCTTCTGTTCGCCGGTCAGGTCCACCGGTGTTTCGACGACGACGCGGCAGAACAGGTCGCCTGTCGGCCCGCCGCGAACCGGCTTGACGCCTTTGCTGCGGAGCCGGAAGACGCGGCCGGATTGGGTACCGGCTGGCACCTTGATATTCGCCTGGCCCTCCAGCGTCGGCACCTCGACGCTGCCGCCGAGCGCGGTCGTCACGAAACTGACCGGCACCTCACAGGAAAGATGCGCGCCGTCGCGCTCGAAGATCGGGTGCTCGCGGACCACGACCTCGACATACAGATCGCCGGGCGGCCCGCCATTGCGGCCGGATTCGCCTTCGCCGGCGAGCCGGATTCGGTCACCGGTGTCGACACCCGCGGGCACCTTGACCGACAGGCGCTTGTTTGCTTTGACACGACCGTGACCGCCGCAGTTGCCGCAGGGGTCCTTGATGATCGTGCCCCGACCCTTGCAGCGCGGGCAGGGCTGCTGGACCGTGAAGAATCCCTGACTCATGCGGACCTGGCCGGCGCCTGAGCAGGTCTCGCAGGTCACCGGCGCGCGGCCCTTGGCTGCGCCGCTGCCACTGCACTCCTTGCACTCGGCGACCGTCTGGAAATCGATCTCGGTGCTGGTGCCGAATACGGCCTGCTCCAGGTCGAGCGTCATCTCGTAGCGCAGGTCCGCGCCGCGGAAGACTGTGCTGCGCCCGCCGCGGCGGGCGCCGCCGAATATGTCACCGAATACGTCGCCGAAGATGTCGCCGAATGCGTCAGACGGGCTGAAGCCCTGGCCCGCTCCGCGCGCGGCATCCAGTCCGGCATGCCCGTACTGGTCATAGGCCGCGCGTTTCTGGGAGTCCGTCAGGATTTCGTAGGCCTCCTTGGCTTCCTTGAACCGCTCCTCGGCTTCCTTGTCGTCGGGATTGCGGTCAGGGTGATATTTCATCGCCAGGCGCCGGTATGCCTTGGTGATGGCATCTTCCGTCGCGTTTCTCGGCACGCCGAGCACCTGGTAGTAGTCACCCTTTGACATGACGCTCCACAGGCGCAAACGCCGGGCGACCTGGCGTCACCCGGCATGCCGCCGGATCATTATTGCCGGGCTCGATGCCTTCAGTGCGGCTTCGATTCCTTGTCCTTGATCTCCTCGAACTCGGCGTCGAGCACATCGTCATTGGCCTTGCCGGGGCCCGCCTCCGCCTCTGGCGCGGCACCGGCCTTGGGGGCCTCGCCCTGGTAGGCGCGCTGCACGACCGGAGCGCTGGCCTTGGCCAGTGACTCGGCCTTGTGCTCGATTGCCGCCTTGTCGTCGCCCTTCAGCACGCTGCGCAGGTCGCTCATCGCACCCTCGATGGCAACGCGTTCCTCGCCGGATACCTTGTCGCCGAGATCCTTGAGAGATTTCTCGGTGGCGTGCAGCAGCGCGTCGGCGCGATTGCGCGTTTCGACCAGTTCACGGAAGCGCTTGTCATCCTCGGCGTGCGCTTCCGCATCCCGGACCATCTGCTTGATCTCCTCCTCGGACAGCCCGCTCGAGGCCTTGATGACGATCTTCTGTTCCTTGCCGGTTGCCTTGTCCTTGGCGGACACGTTCAGGATGCCATTGGCATCGATGTCGAAGGTCACCTCGATCTGCGGCAAGCCGCGCGGAGCCGGCGGAATGTCACTGAGGTCGAACTTGCCGAGCGACTTGTTATCCGCCGCCCGGTCGCGCTCGCCCTGCACGACGTGGATCGTCACGCCGGTCTGGTTGTCATCCGCGGTCGAGAACACCTGCGTTGCCTTGGTCGGAATCGTCGTGTTCTTGTCGATGAGGCGCGTCATGACGCCGCCCAGCGTCTCGATGCCGAGCGACAGCGGCGTCACGTCGAGCAGCAGGACGTCCTTGACGTCGCCTGCCAGAACGCCGCCCTGGATCGCCGCGCCAACCGCAACGGCCTCATCAGGATTGACGTCCTTGCGCGGCTCCTTGCCGAAGAAATCCTTGACTGCCTTCTGCACCATCGGCATGCGTGTCTGCCCGCCGACCAGGATCACTTCGTCGACCTCGCCGGCCGACAGCCCCGCGTCCTTCAGCGCCACCTTGCAGGGCTCGATGGTACGGCGCACGAGATCCTCGACCAGCGACTCGAGCTTCGCACGCGTGAGCTTCAGTGTCAGGTGCTTCGGACCAGAAGCGTCGGCCGTAACGTAAGGCAGGTTGATTTCGGTCTGCTGGCCCGACGACAACTCGATCTTCGCCTTCTCGGCGGCTTCCTTCAGGCGCTGCACGGCCAGCGGGTCCCTGCGTACGTCAACGCCGCTTTCCTTCTCGAATTCGGCTGCGACGTGATCGATGATCCTGCGGTCGAAGTCCTCGCCACCGAGGAATGTATCGCCATTGGTCGACATGACCTCGAATTGGCGCTCGCCGTCGACATCGGCGATCTCGATGATGGAAATGTCGAACGTGCCGCCGCCCAGGTCATAGACCGCGATCTTCCGGTCCTTGCCTTTCTTGTCCATGCCATAGGCGAGCGCGGCCGCCGTCGGCTCGTTGATGATGCGGCGGACATTGAGACCCGCGATGCGGCCGGCATCCTTGGTTGCCTGACGCTGTGCGTCATTGAAATACGCCGGCACCGTGATCACGGCGTCGGTGACCGTCTCGCCGAGATAGTCCTCGGCAGTCTTCTTCATCTTGGTCAGGACGCGCGCCGAGATCTCCGGCGGCGCCATCTTCTTGCCCTGCGCCTCCAGCCACGCGTCGCCATTATCGGCACGCACGATCTTGTAGGTTTCGAGCGGAATGTCCTTCTGGACCACGCCGTCTTCGAAGCGGCGCCCGATCAGGCGCTTGATGGCATGAAACGTATTCTGTGAATTGGTGACGGCCTGGCGCTTGGCCGGCTGGCCGACCAGCACTTCAGCATCCTTGGTGAATGCGACGACGGAAGGCGTCGTGCGATCGCCCTCGCTGTTCTCCAGGACTTTTGGCACACCGCCTTCCATGACGGCAACACAGGAGTTGGTCGTTCCGAGGTCGATTCCGATGATCTTGGCCATTTGGCTGGCTCCGCGAATTTGGGACTGGTACCGGATCTGGGGCCTGATCGGCCCTGTTTCAACCGTCCGGTGGTTGTTCCGGGGCTGTCGAAACGATGACCCTTGCGGGACGCAGCAGCCGCCCATTCAAGAGGTATCCCTTCTGGACTACCTGCAGGACGGTGTTCGGCGGCTGTTCCGCGGACGGGCGGGTCGTCATCGCCTCGTGCAGCTGCGGATCGAATGGCTGCCCGGTCGGGTCGAGCTCGGCGATGCCGGCGCTCGCAAAAGCCTGCTGCAGCTGGCGCAAGGTCGCGCGGTGACCCTCGGCCAGGGCCGCCGGATCCGCGGTTGCAGCCGCATCCAGCCCGAGGCCCAGGCTGTCAGCAACCGGGAGCACTGCGGCGGCGAAGCGTTCGATGCCAAACTGCCGCGCAGCTTCAAGTTCGCGCGACATGCGCTTGCGGAAATTATCCAGCTCGGCCACGGCGCGCAGGTAGGCGGCCCGGTTTTCCGCAGCGCGGGCCTCGGCGTCCGCCTGGAGCTGCTCGGCCGTCGGTTCAGGTACAGGCTCTGTTTCCTGCGCAAGTTCCGCTGGCGCCTGTTCGGTGGAATCTTTCATGAATGCAGGCAGTCTGGGGCTCAGCCGCGCAGATTCAAGGCGGAACTCAGCATCCGGGCCGCGATATCCACCAGTGGAATCACGCGCTCATAGGCCATGCGCGTCGGGCCGATCACGCCGAGCACACCGACCACGCGATTGTCCTGCGTGTATGGCGCTGCGACCACGCTGCAGTCATCCAGGATCGTGTAGCCGGATTCATGGCCGATGAAGATCTGCACTCCTTCGCCACGCAGGCTCTGGTCCAGCAGGTGCAGGATGTCGCGCTTCTCGTTGAATGCCTCGAACAGCCGGCGCAGCCGGTCCACATTCGAGAGTTCCGCGAAACCCATCAGGTTGGTTTCGCCCGCGATGACCATGTCGGCCTCGCCTTCGCCCGGATGAATGGCAAAGGCGCGTTGCGCCAGCACGATCGCGTCCGTCATCAGGCGATTCATCTGCTCGCGGGTCTCCTGCAGCTGCGTGACCAGCTGGGCCCGAACGCCCGCGAGCTCCTGCCCGCGAAACTGGTCATTCAGATAGACAGCTGCGCGACGGAGTTCGTCGGCCGAAAAATGCCGGTCGAGCTGCAGGACGCGGTTCTGCACGTCGCGCCCGTTGACGACCAGGATGGCCAGCACGCGGTTGCCCGAGAGGCCGACGAATTCGATCTGCGATAGCGACGCGTGAGTCTCGCGCGGCACGGTTACGACTCCGGCAAGATGCGTGAGTCCCGAGACCAGCTGCGAGGCCGCCGTGACCAGCCCCTTCGGATCGCCGGCCTGCATCTCCAGCTTGCGGCGCAACTCGGCGATCTCCGCCATGCCCGGCTGCTGGTAGCGCAGCAGGGTGTTGACGAAGAATCGGTAGCCCTTGTCGGTCGGTATGCGGCCGGCAGACGTATGCGGGGAGCTGACGAACCCGTGTTCTTCCAGATCCGCCATGACGTTTCTGATTGTCGCGGCGCTCAATGTGAGGCCCGACTCGCGCGATAGCGTCTGCGATCCGACCGGCTCGCCCTCGCGGATATAGCATTCGATCAGCGTGCGCAGCAGGAGCTGCGCCCGGTCATTCGGTGGTTCCTCGAAGCCACGCCCCTGTTCTGTCATAAGTATCTGTTAAACAAAGAAATTAGTAATATGGCCAACCAGGAACCTGAAACTAGCAATCGGCCTTGCCGAGTGTCAAGGAGCATATGCGTCCCGGCGGCGCTTGTCTGGCCCGCGCGCGCGCGCGCGTGCTAAAAGGTCGCGAACCCAGATGAACAAGCCCTTCACCCGTATCGCACTGGTTGGCAAGGTCGAGGACGCCCGCGTGGCCGACTCGATGGGGCTGCTTGCCCGCCATTTGTGTTCGCGCGGCCTCGTGGTCCTGGTCGACGCCGGCATTTCGGTGGACGACCTGCCCAAGGATGTCGAACGCAGGCCAGTCGATGCGCTTGCCAAGGATGCAGACCTGATCGTTGCGATCGGTGGTGACGGAACGATGCTGTTCGCGGCACAACTCGCGATCGGGCGCGACATCCCGTTGCTCGGCATCAATCGCGGACGCCTCGGATTCCTGACCGATGTCTCTCCGGACGACATGATTGAAAGCTTCGACACGGTCCTGCAGGGCCGATACGAGACCGACGCGCGGAACCTGCTCGAAGCGCGGCTGACGCGCGCCGAAGGCGAGGTCGCGGTCCGCCGCGTCCTGAATGACGTCGTCGTGCAGCGCCATGAGTCCGGCCGCATGGTCGAACTGGAAATCTGGATTGGCGGGCAGTTCGTCAACACGCACGGCGGCGATGGGCTGGTCATCGCGAGCTCGACCGGGTCCACCGCCTACGCGCTGTCCTGCGGCGGTCCGATCATCCATCCGTCGCTCGGGGCAGTCGTCATCGCGCCGATCTCGCCGCACACCCTTTCCGATCGCCCGATCGTCGTCAGCCGCGACAACCGGGTCGAGGTGCGTCTGCTTGAGCGCTCCGCGACCCGCGCGCAGATCACCTGTGACGGCGTGCTGCTCGGCGACCTTGACGCGAGTTCAAGTCTCGTGATCGCGCCGTCGGCCAGCATCATTACGCTGCTGCATCCACCGGGCTACGAGTACTTCCGGTTGCTTCGCTCGAAGCTGCACTGGGGCCGCAGCGCGCGAGACGGCCGGTTGGAGCCCTGATCTTGCTGGTCCACCTGCAGATACGCGACTTCGCAATCATCGATTCCGTCGAACTCGAGCTGACCGGGGGCCTGACGGCGCTGACCGGAGAAACCGGCGCTGGCAAGTCGATCATCGTCGATGCGGTCATGCTGGCGATCGGCGGTCGCGCGAGCGCCGAGATGCTGCGCCACGGCGCCGAACGCGCCGAGATCACCGCCACTTTCGACGTGAAGGGCGATCAGCGGGCGCAGCGCTGGCTCCAGGACCAGTCGCTGTCCGATGAAGGCGGCGAAATAGTGCTGCGCCGCGTGATCGGCCAGGACGGACGCTCGAGGCAGTACGTCAACGGCCAGACGCAGCCCGCGCAGGCCGTGCGCGAACTGGGCGAGTTCCTGATCGACATCCACGGACAGCAGGAATTCCAGTCGCTGGTCCGTCGTGACATGCAGCGACAACTCGTGGACGAGCACGGCGGCAATGGGGAGAAGCTCGATCCGGTGCGCGGGCTTGCCGCCGAGTGGAAGCACCTGACCGATGAGCGCGATGCACTGGCCAGCATGGCCCGGGATCGCGTCTCTCGCATCGAGCTGCTGCGCTACCAGGCCAGCGAGCTCGAGGCGCTGAACCTGGCAGAAGGCGAAGTTGCGGCGCTTCTGGATGAACGCTCGCGCCTCGCCAATCGCGGACGGCTCGCGGAGGCCGCGCGCAATGCGGTTGCGCTCACATTCGACGCCGACGGCGCCGACGCGCATGCCCTTGCTGCGCGAGCGGCGAGCCAGTTGCGCGGCGCGGCGGAGCTGGACCAAAGACTCGCCGAACCATTGCGGCTGCTGCAGGAAGCGGTTATCGCACTGGACGAGGCCGGCGGCGCGCTTGGCGCCTATCTCGAGGCGCTGGACGCCGATCCGGCGCGCCAGGAATTCGTCGAGCGGCGGGTCGCGGCGATCGAGGACCTCGCGCGCAAGCACCATGTCCCGCCCGAGCAGCTGCCGCGGCAACTCGACGATCTGAGCCGGCAGCTGGCGACACTCGAGCAGTCCGAACTCGCGCTGGGCGACCTCGAACAGCGCATTGCCGGCATCCGCAAGCAATACCGGGTCGCGGCCGCCACGTTGTCGGCCGGCAGGCGCGCGGCCGCGAAACACCTGGCCGGCTCGGTCACCAGCCTGATGCGCCAGCTCGGCATGCCGGGTGGACGATTCGAGATCTCGGTGGAATCGGAAGCCGACGCCGAACCCGCGCAGGATGGCGTTGATCGCCTGGAATTCCTCGTCAGCGCTAATCCCGGGCAGCCGGTCAAGCCGGTAGCCAAGGTTGCCTCCGGCGGCGAGCTGTCGCGCATCAGCCTGGCGGTGCAGGTCGCCGCGGCTCATCGGCAAGCAGAGACCTGCATGATTTTTGACGAGGTCGATGCCGGGATCGGTGGCGGCGTCGCGGAGATCGTGGGTCGCAAACTGCGCGAACTCGGCGACCGCGGCCAGGTCCTGTGCGTGACGCATCTTGCCCAGGTCGCAAGCCAGGCCCATCAGCAGCTGCGCGTCAGCAAACTGACTGACGGGCGCGCGAGCCGCACGACCGTCACCAGCCTGGGCCAGGACGAGAGAATCGAGGAACTCGCGCGGATGCTGGGTGGCGTGGAGATCACGCGCAAGGCGCGTGAACATGCTCGCGAGATGCTGCGAAGCGCCGCTGTCGCGGCACGCTGATCGATCAGGTGTGCTTGCGGCGGTGCGGGCAGGCTTCGCGACGGCAGCGGCCGTAGAGGATCAGGTTGTGTTCCTCGATTTCGAAGCCGAGCTTGTGCGCAACATCCAGCTGCCGGCGCTCGATGCCGCAATCCATGAACTCTTCCACCCGGCCACAGTCCATGCAGATGATGTGGTCATGGTGTTCGCCCTCATTCAACTCGAAAACCGCGGTTCCACCCTCGAAGTGATGGCGTTTCACCAGCGCCGCCGCTTCGAACTGGGTCAGCACTCGATAGACGGTCGCGAGGCCGATGTCGTTGCTTTGCTCCAGCAGCGCGCGATAGATGTCCTCGGCCGACAGATGCCGGCCGTGGTTGCCGGCCATGATCTCGAGGATCTTGACGCGCGGCAGCGTCACTTTGAGTCCGGCTTTGCGGAGGTCCTTGGATTCCACGGCTGCGCTCCGTCGCCGCCCCACGCGGCGAGTCCGTTATAATATGCCGAATTATCGTCCAGGGTTCCCGACCATGCGACCGTTGCGCCAGATTACGAGCTTCGCCGCGGCGCTATTGCTGTCGTCGCTTGCCAGCGGCTGTGTCTATCGCATGGACATCCAGCAGGGCAACCTGCTGGACGCGGAACAGATCGACCAGGTGGAAGTCGGCATGACACGCAGCCAGGTGCGATTCCTGCTCGGCACGCCGATGGTCATCGACAGCTTCAACCCGGATCGCTGGGATTACGTGTACCGGCTGCAGCGCGGTCACAAGCGTCACGTCGACAAGCGCCACCTGGTCGTCTGGTTCGAGAGTGACAAGGTCACGCGCGTCGAGGAACTGATTCCGGTGCCGCGCAAGACGCCGGCGCCGTCAGCGACCGCGAGCTGATTTCGAGTCGATCCTGCCCTGCTTCGCGAGCCGCCTGCGGCGCTCGCGTGGATCTTCCTGCAATGGCCGCAGCACTTCCACGCGATCGCCGTCTTGCAGGAGCTGATCGCGCTTCACTTCGCGGCCGAAAATACCGATGCCGCAAACCGACGGATCGACGTCCGGATGCATCGGGAGGATTCCGGAGCGCAGCAGGGCTTCACCTGCGGTGCAACCCGTTTCCACCTCGAGCGCGAGCACGGTCTGACGGCCGGCTTCCGCGCAAACGACCTGGATCCGGATCCGCTCAGGCGCCACGAAACACCTGATGCGCGCGTCGCCCAAAGGCATCGACCATCTGGTTGCAGATGTTTTCGAATGCCGGTCCCAGCGCAAGCCCGGAGATCAGGCCCTGCGTCTGGAAGCGGATCTGCAGTTCAACCCGTGTGCCTGCGGCTTCGATCGGGAGAAAATCCCACCGTCCTTCGAGCAGGTTGAACGGGCCATCGACGAGTTGCATCTCGACCGATCGATCCAGCACATGGCGGTTGCGTGTCGTGAAGTGGCCGCGCACCACGCCGCGCGCGAGGCCCAGGTTGACCGTGACGAATTCGCCCTCGGCAGCGAGGATGCGGGCGCCATTGCACCAGGGCAGGAATTCCGGGTAGCGCTCGACGTCGGTCACCAGGCCATACATCTGGCCGGCCGTATACGGCAGCAGGGCGCTGCGGCGCACCTCACGCATGGATCGCGTACCTCACCGGCTGATTGTCACCGGTGGGGCCGGCGCGGACAACCGGTCGATGCCGCTAGAATGCACGATGGCCAGGAAGAAAACGGACACCGCGGGTCGCATCGCCGACAACCGCAGGGCGCTGCATGAATACTCCATCGACCAGCGCTACGAGGCTGGGTTGGCTCTGCTGGGCTGGGAAGTCAAGGCCCTGCGTGCCGGCCGACTGCAGCTGCAGGAGGCCTATGTACTGTTGAAGGACGGCGAGGCCTGGCTGTTCGGCGCCCATGTTTCGCCGTTGCCGACCACATCGACTCATGTGGTGGCGGACCCCACGCGCAGCCGCAAACTGCTGCTGCACCGCCGCCAGATCGACGCGCTGATCGGTGCGGTCGATCGAAAGGGCTACACGCTGATACCGCTGTCAGCGTACTGGAAGATTGGCAAGGCCAAGATCGAGATTGGCCTGGCGCGCGGCAAGAAGCAGCACGACAAGCGTGCCGACGAACGCGAGAAGGACTGGAAGCGCGAAAAGGCCCGCGTCATGAAAGGCCGGCGTTTCGCGTGACTGCATGACACTCGTCCAACTGCTGCTGACCAACTTGACCATCATTGCTGGCGCCATGCTGCTGCTATGGCTGATCAGCATTCTCATCCGGAACGCCAGCATCGTCGACATTTTCTGGGGTCCCGCCTTCGCAATCGTGGCGCTGGTCGGATGGTTTCTCGGCGACGGCGATCATGGCCGGCGGACGTTGCTCGCTG
>JAQBHG010000101.1:0-9446 GCA_032127975.1 Steroidobacteraceae bacterium | reverse complement strand
TGATTGGGCCGACGACGCCGACTCCGGCCTTTGACATCGGCGCCAAGGTGAACGACCCGATCACGATGTACCTCAACGACATCTACACCATCGGCGCCAATCTGGCGGGGCTACCGGCGGTCTCGGTTCCCTGTGGCCTGGTGGACGGGCTCCCGGTCGGCCTGCAGATCATCGGCCCGCACTTTGCCGAACAGCGCCTGCTCGCTGCGGCGCATGCCTGGCAGCTGGAGACGGAATGGCATCGCAAGCTGCCACCGCTGTTCGCATGAGGCCGAAGCCATGACCATCGAATGGGAAACCGTCATCGGCCTCGAGATTCACGCGCAGCTCGCAACCCGCTCGAAGATCTTCTCGGGCTCGTCGACGGCCTACGGCGCGGCACCGAATGTCCAGGCGAATCTGGTCGACCTGGGGTATCCCGGCGTGCTGCCGGTGCTGAATCGCGAAGCCGTGAGGATGGCGGTGCGCTTCGGGCTCGCGACCGGCGCCACGATCGCGCGCCGCTCGTTCTTTGCGCGCAAGAACTACTTCTAGCCCGACCTGCCGAAGGGCTACCAGATCAGCCAGTACGAACGGCCGATCGTCGAGGATGGAATGATCGCGATCTGGCTTCCGGACGGCGCGCGGAAAACCATCGGCATCACGCGCGCGCATCTCGAGGAAGATGCGGGCAAGTCGCTGCACGAGGGCCTCGGCAGGCAGAGCGGCATCGACCTGAACCGCGCGGGCACGCCGTTGCTGGAAATCGTCTCGGAGCCCGACATGCGCTCGGCGCGCGAGGCGATCGCGTACATGAAGAAGATCCACACGCTGGTCCGTTATCTCGAGATCTGCGACGGCAACATGCAGGAAGGCTCATTCCGCTGCGACGCGAATGTCTCGGTGCGTCACAAGGGCCGGCACGAGTACGGCACGCGCTGCGAAATCAAGAACCTCAATTCGTTCCGGTACGTCGAACGCGCGATCAACTACGAGGTTGCACGGCAGATCGAGCATATCGAGAGCGGCGGCAGCGTCGTGCAGGAGACGCGTCTGTTCGATGCGGACCGCAACGAAACCCGGCCAATGCGCTCGAAAGAGGAGGCCAACGACTACCGCTATTTCCCGGATCCCGACCTGCTGCCCGTGGCGCTCGATGAAGCATTCATCGAGAGGATTCGCGAGGCATTGCCGGAACTGCCGGACCAGAAAGCGGAGCGCTTCGTGCGTGAGCACGCGCTGTCCGGATATGACGCGGGCGTGCTGACGTCAAGCCGCGAGCTTGCGAATTACTACGAAGCGGTCGTCGGCATGCTGGGCGGCGAGGCAAAACTTGCGGCCAATTGGGTCATGGGCGATCTGTCCGGCTTCCTGAATCGCGATGGTCTCGAAATCGGCCAGTCACCGGTGAGTTCACAACGGCTCGCGGGCCTTCTGGCACGCATCGTCGACAACACGATATCCGGAAAGATCGCGAAGGAAGTCTTCGAGGCGATGTGGCAGGGGGAGTCTGATGCCGACGCGATCATCGACGCGAAGGGCCTGCGCCAGATCACGGACACCGGCGCGATCGAAAGCGTCATTGCCGGGGTCATGGCGGCGAATCCGGCTCAGCTCGCGGATTACCGCTCGGGCAAGGACAAGCTGTTCGGGTTTTTCGTGGGCCACGTGATGAAGGCGACCGGGGGCAAGGCAAACCCGGCCCAAGTGAACGAGCTCCTGCGCAGGATGCTCGCGGGCTGAGCATTCGCGATGCTTGAGGGCGACCTGCTGCACCGCTTCCTGTTCGAGGACCTCCCGGTCCGTGGCCACCTCGTGCGACTCGATGCAAGCTGGCGCGCTGCGATCGAGCACCAGGAATATCCACGTGCGGTCAGCGAAGCGCTCGGCCAGGCGATGGCCGCGAGCGTGCTGATGGCGGGCTCATTGAAATTCGAGGGTCGTCTATCGCTGCAGATCGAGGCTGCTGGCCCGCTGCGTCTGTTGTTGGCCCAGTGCACGCATCGCCACGCGATTCGCGGCGTTGCGCGTCATCGCGACGCACCGGCCGAGTCGGCCGGCATCGCCGAATTGTGCGGGCAGGGGCAGCTCGCCGTAACGATCGAGCAGGAAGGGCGGGAAGAAGGCTATCAGGGCGTCGTGCCGCTCGATCAGCCGGACTTGTCGGCCTGCCTCGAACAGTACTTCGAATGTTCCGAGCAGCTTCCCTCGCGGCTGCTGCTGGTCTCGACATCGCAGCGCGCAACAGGTCTCCTGCTTCAGCGCGTCGCGACCGGTGATGTGGAAGCCGGTCCCATGGCCGACGACGCCTGGCGGCGGATCGGGCTGCTTGCGGCGACACTGTCGGCAACCGAATTGCTGCAATTGCCCTGCCGCGAATTGCTGCGGCGGGTCTTCCCGGAGGATGACATCCGGCTCTTTGCCGGCACGCCGGTCTGGTTCCAGTGCAGCTGTTCGCGCGAGCGGGTGTCCGGGATCCTGCAGGCGCTCGGCGCCGATGAAGTGAATTCACTGCTGCGCGAGCGCGACGACGTCGAGGTGCGTTGCGAGTTCTGCAATCGCGCCTGGCGCTTCGACGCGGTGGACGTGGCCGGCCTGTTCTCGGAAGGGAATCGCCGGTCGGCGCCGCCCGGGCTGCATTGAGTTACGGCCGGGCGTAGTATCCGGACCTGATTCGTATCCTGGATCAAGTGGAGCCAACAAATGGCGAATAAATGGCTGATCAAGGGTCCCGAGATCGTGGCCTGTACCTGCGACTTCGGCTGTCCCTGCCAGTTCAACGGGCTGCCGACGCATGGACACTGTCATGCCGCGGCGGCGATCCGGATTGACGAGGGGTATTTCGAGGACGTGAAGCTCTCCGGTCTCAAGTGTGCCGTCGTGCTGGCTTGGCCGAAGGCGATCCACATGGGGCATGGGCAGGCCCTGCCGATTGTCGACGAGCGGGCCAACGACAAGCAGCGCAACGCGCTACTGGCGATCATGTCGGGCCAGGCGTCCACGCCGGGCGCGACATTCTTCGACGTTTTTGCATCGACCTATGAAAAGGTCCACGACCCATTGTTCAAGCCGATCCATTTCGAAGTCGATATCGACGCACGGACCGGGCGCTTCGAGGTTCCGGGCGTGGTCACTTGCGTTGCCCAGCCGTTGCGGAACGCGGTGACGAACGAACCGCACCGCGCGCGCATCAATCTGCCTGATGGATTCGAATACCGGACGGCGGAAGTCGCGAGCGGCAAGCTGAAGACCAGCGGTCCGATCAAGATCGAATTCGAAGGGCGGCATAGCCATCTGGCCATGCTGAATATCGGGCCGGACGGGCCGATCGCCTGAGTCAATGACGGGGGACGAATCCTCGCCGCTCGGATTCATTCTGCGGCGCGACCGGATCGTCGGTGTGGTCGCGCTCCTGTCGTTCATCGCATTCGCCTGGTGGTATCTGCTGGATGGCGCCGGCATGCCGGAGGATATGTCGTCGATGTCCGGCATGGACATGGACATGAGCAGCGCGCAGGCGTGGACCCCTGGCTACGCAGGGATCGTATTCCTGATGTGGTGGGTCATGATGATCGCGATGATGCTGCCGAGCGCCGCGCCGATGATCCTGCTCCATGGCCTCGTGAGCCGCCATCAGGAAAAGCGCGGCGCGGCGACGACGTCAAACGGAATCTTCCTGCTAGGCTATCTGACCGTCTGGGGCGCGTTCAGCGCGCTGGCGACGACGCTTCAATGGCAGTTGCAATCCATCGCGCTGATGTCCCCGACGATGGCGCTGTCGAGCGCCATGATCGGCGGCGTAATCCTGATTGCCGCGGGCCTGTATCAGCTGACGCCATTGCGGGACGCCTGCCTGCAGCACTGTCGTGGGCCCCTGGAGTTTGTCACCAGGCACTGGATGCCGGGGGTCGCCGGCGCCTGGAAAATGGGCATCAGGCACGGGCTATATTGTCTCGGCTGCTGCTGGATGCTGATGGCGTTGCTGTTTTACGGCGGCGTGATGAACCTGTACTGGATCGTCGGCCTGGCGACCTATGTGTTGATCGAGAAGCTGGTTCCAGGTGGAATGCTGGTCAGCCGTCTGGCCAGCATCGCGTTGATCGCATGGGGCGGGGTCGTTCTTGCCGGCGCTATACTTCGGTGAATGCGCGGCCCGGTACAGGTGTCCTTCGAGTTCTTCCCGCCCAATGACGCCGTCATGGAGCAAACGCTGTGGGCGTCGATCGAGCGCCTGGCGCCGTTGCATCCCCGCTTCGTGTCGGTCACCTATGGAGCCGACGGCTCGACCCGCGACCGGACCCACAATGTCATCGGCCGTGTGCTGCGCGAGACCCAACTGACCGGCGCACCGCACCTGACCTGCGTCGGTGCAAGCCGGGATGAAATCCGCGAGATCGCGAAACGATACTGGAATGTTGGCGTGCGCAATGTCGTTGCGCTGCGCGGTGATCCTCCGGCCGGAAGCACGCGCTACATTCCGCATCCCGACGGCTATGCCTATGCGGCCGACCTCGTGCGCGGCCTCAAGGAAGTTGCCGACTTCGACATTTCGGTCGCGGCCTATCCGGAGACGCACCCTGAAGCGAAGAGCCCCGAGCAGGATCTTGCCAACCTGCAGCGCAAGCTGGATGCGGGTGCGACGCGCGCCATCACGCAGTTCTTTTTCGACACCGATTGCTACCTGCGCTTTCGCGACCGCTGTGCCGCCGTCGGGATCAATGCGGTCATTGTGCCGGGCATCCTTCCGATCACGCGCTTTCCGCAGATGCTGCGTTTCGCCGAGCGTTGCGGCGCGAGCGTGCCGGAATGGCTGATGGAGCGCTTTGACGGGCTGGAGGATGATGCGGAGACGCGCAAGATGATTGCGGCTTCGGTCGCGATCGAACAGGTCGCCCGGCTGCGGCGCGAGGGCGTCGATGAATTCCACTTCTATACGCTGAACCGCGCCGAACTCGCCTATGCGATCTGCCACGCGCTGGGCCTGAGGGCGAAATGAAAGCGTTCCGGCAGGCGCTCGGCGAGCGCATCCTGATACTGGATGGCGCGATGGGCACGATGATCCAGCGTGCGCGCCTTGCGGACGCGGAATATCGTGGAAAGCGCTTCGCCGACTGGCCGCGCGACCTCAAGGGCGCCAACGACCTGCTGTCGCTGACCAAGCCGGACCTGATCGCGGCGATCCATCGCGAGTACCTGCAGGCGGGCGCCGACATCATCGAGACCAACACGTTCAATGCCAGCGCGCCTTCACTTGCCGACTACGGCCTGCAGGACTTTGTCGCCGAGATCAACGTGGAGTCGGCACGCATAGCAAGGCGGGTCGCCGACGAGGTTACGGCGAGCAGCGGTAGGCAGCGCTTTGTCGCGGGCGCGCTCGGGCCGACCAGCCGCACGGCATCGTTGTCACCCGACGTCAACGACCCGGGTTACCGGAATGTTTCTTTCGACGAATTATGCGAAACCTACACGACATCCGCGCGCGCATTGATCGAGGGCGGCGTGGACCTGCTGATCGTCGAGACGATCTTCGACACGCTGAATGCGAAGGCGGCACTCTTCGGGATCAGCGGGCTGTTCGAGGAACTCGGCATCGAGCTGCCGGTCATCGTCTCCGGCACGATCACCGACGCCTCCGGGCGCACGCTGTCGGGGCAGACCACCGAGGCATTCTGGAACTCAGTACGTCATGTGCGGCCGCTGGCGATCGGCCTGAACTGCGCGCTGGGCGCGAAGCAGCTGCGGCCGCATGTCGAGGAGCTGTCGCGCATCGCCGATTGCTACGTCTGCGCATACCCGAATGCCGGCCTGCCGAACGCCTTTGGCGAATACGACGAAGAGGCCTGCGAGACTGCGGCGCATTTGCGCGAGTGGGCCGAGAGCGGTCTCGTGAACATTGTCGGCGGCTGTTGCGGCACGACACCTGAGCATATCGCGCACATCGCCAAGGCGGTCGCCGGACTGCCGCCGCGCATTCCGCCCGTCGTGCCGGCGCGCTGCCGGCTGTCGGGCCTCGAGGCGCTCAACATCGGGCCCGACATGCGATTCGTGAATGTCGGTGAACGCACGAATGTCACGGGATCGGCGCGCTTCCGCAAGCTGATCGAGGCCGGCGACTACGTGGCGGCGCTTGCGATTGCGCGTGACCAGGTGGCTGCCGGCGCACAGCTGATCGACGTCAACATGGACGAGGGGATGCTCGATTCGCAGGCGGTCATGGTGCGATTCCTGAATCTCGCCGCTTCCGAGCCGGACATCGCGCGCGTCCCGGTCATGATCGACTCGTCGAAGTGGTCGGTAATCGAGGCGGGTCTCAAGTGCCTGCAGGGGAAGGGCGTCGTCAACTCGATTTCTATGAAGGAAGGCGAGGGGTCATTCCTGGAGCAGGCGCGCAAGGTGCGCCGCTACGGCGCGGCAGTCGTCGTCATGGCCTTCGACGAAAAGGGGCAGGCCGATACGATCGAGCGCAAGCTCGCGATCTGCGGGCGCGCATACGACCTGCTGACGCAGCGGGCCGGCTTTCCGCCCGAGGACATCATCTTCGACCCGAACATCTTCGCGGTGGGAACGGGTATCGAGGAACACTCGGGTTATGGCGTCGCGTTCATCGAGGCAGTTCGCCAGATCAAGCAGCATTATCCCGGCGTGCTGACGAGCGGCGGCGTCAGCAATGTCTCCTTCTCGTTCCGCGGCAACGACGCACTGCGCGAGGCGATGCACGCGGTATTCCTGTATCACGCTGTGCAGGCCGGACTCGACATGGGAATCGTCAATGCCGGCCAGCTCGGCATTTATGAGGAGATCGCGCCCGAGCTTCGCGAGTGTGTCGAGGACGTGATCCTGAACCGCCGCGCGGACGCGACCGAACGGCTGCTCGAAATCGCGCAGCGCTACCGTGGCGACGGCGCCGCGCGCCGCGCCGAAGACCTGGCCTGGCGCGGCTGGCCGGTGCAGAAGCGCCTCGAGCATGCGCTGATCAAGGGCATCGACGAATTCGTCATCGAGGATGTCGAGGAAGCGCGCCTGCAGGCGACCCGGCCGCTGGACGTCATCGAAGGCCCGCTGATGGACGGGATGAATGTGGTCGGCGACCTGTTTGGCGCCGGCAAGATGTTCCTGCCGCAGGTGGTCAAGTCCGCGCGCGTGATGAAACGCGCGGTCGCTCACCTCGTGCCATTCATCGAGCGCGAGCAGGGCGGCGCGAGGATGAGCAACGGCAAGATCATCATGGCGACGGTCAAGGGCGACGTGCACGACATCGGCAAGAACATCGTCGGCGTCGTGCTCCAGTGCAACAACTTCGAGGTCATCGACCTGGGCGTCATGGTGCCCGCGCAGCGCATCCTCGAGACCGCGCTCAGTGAATCCGCGGACATGATCGGCCTGTCCGGCCTGATCACGCCTTCACTTGACGAGATGGTGCACGTCGCGCATGAAATGCAGCGCCAGGGTTTCACGATCCCGCTGTTGATCGGCGGTGCGACGACCTCGCCCGCGCACACCTCGGTCAGGATCGAGCCTGAATACGGTCATGGTGTGGTCTACGTGAAGGACGCCTCGCGATCCGTCGGCGTCTGCCAGACGCTGGTCACTCCGGAGGCCCGGGAGTCGTTCTTTGCGCGCGTCAGCGCCGAGCATGCGACGCGCCGCGAGCAGCACGCCGGCCGCAAGCGGCGCCCAGAAGGCCTGGCGCTCGCAGATGCGCGCGACCGGAGGCTGTCGCTGGACTGGGCAGGTTACCGTCCGCCGGTGCCGCGCTTTCTTGGCACGCGGGCACTCCCGCAGGTGCCCCTGAAGGATCTCGTCAATTTCATCGACTGGATGCCATTCTTCAATGCCTGGGAATTCTCCGGGAAATTTCCCGACATCCTGCGGGATCCAGTGCGCGGCGCGGCCGCAAGCGCCCTGTGGAAGGACGCGCGCGAGATGCTCGACACGCTAGTGCGGGAGCGCTGGCTCGTGGCGCGCGCAGTGTTCGGGTTTTATCCGGCTGCGTCGACTGGCGATGACATCGAGATCTATGCCGGCGCAGGGCGCGCCCAGGCACACGCCATGCTGCATCACCTGCGCCAGCAGAAGGTCAAGCCAGCGGGCCAGCCGCAACTATGCCTCTCGGATTTCGTCGCGCCGCGCGAATCGGGTGTCGTCGACTATGTCGGTGCCTTCGCCGTGACGGCGGGTATCGGCATCGAGGAGCGTGTCGCGCGCTTCGAGGCGGCGCACGACGATTATTCCGCGATCCTGCTGAAGTCGCTTGCCGACCGGCTTGCGGAGGCTTTGGCCGAATCCCTGCATCTGCGTGTGCGCCGCGAGTTCTGGGGTTATGCGCCGGAAGAGAGCCTGACGAACGAGCAGCTGGTGCGCGAGGAATACCGTGGCATCCGCCCCGCGCCCGGCTACCCGGCCTGCCCTGATCACACCGAGAAGGGCACGTTATGGCGGTTGCTGGACGCGGAAGCCGCAACCGGCATCAAGCTGACGGAGTCCTATGCGATGTACCCGGCCGCCGCCGTCAGCGGCTGGTACTTCTCGCATCCGGAATCGCGCTACTTCGCCGTCGGTACGATCGGCGCCGACCAGCTCGAGGACTATGCGCGGCGCAAGGGCATGGCACTTCCCGAGGCGAGGCGCTGGCTGGGGCCGATCCTCGGCCGCGATTCGGAGGCCGATGCCGCCTGAAGTCGCGTTATCCACGCCTGCAATTCAGCGTGCGGCAGAATCGCTATCCAGGCTATCGAGCAAACGGGTTCCGCCGAGCATCGACATCTGCCGCATGATCCAGGCCTGTCGCTGCAAAACGTAGGGCGACGGACTGTCGACCCGGAAACGCTTCGGGCTCGGCAGCACCGCGGCGAGCAATGCGGCTTCATGACGGTTGAGCCTTGCCGCCGGCTTGCGGAAGAAGTGCTGGCTGGCAGCCTCGATGCCCCAGACACCGCGGCCGAACTCGGCGCTGTTGAGATAGACCTCGAGTATCCGCTGCTTCGGCCACAGCCATTCGATCCACAAAGTGAACCAGGCTTCGAGGCCCTTGCGCAGCCAGCTCTGGCGCGGCCACAGGAACAGGTTCTTTGCGACCTGTTGACTGATCGTACTCGCACCGTGCAGCCTCCGGCCGCGCTGCGCATCGGTCCAGGCCTTGTCGATGGCCTCGAAGTCGAAACCGCTGTGTTCAAGGAAATGCTGGTCCTCGGATGCGATCACCGCGACCGCAGCGTGACGCGAAATCTCGGGCCAGGGGACCCAGTCGTGCGCTGTCGGCCCGTCGTCCTGGATCATGAATGACGTCACCGGAACCGGAACCCAGCGGAAAGCAGCGACGATCACGATGCTGCCGGCCGCCAGCGACACGAGCCCGATCGCGAGCATCCGCGCGATGCGCGTTGTCCACGATCGTCGCGTCACGGTATTCTGCCTTCAGGCGGCTTCGACACGTCGCGCGGCTGTCACGACGACCGGTTCAACCGGCA
>JAQBHG010000100.1:0-19042 GCA_032127975.1 Steroidobacteraceae bacterium | reverse complement strand
GTCTCGCGGGAGTTGCGCTGTGGGACGTGCTCGTAAGCTGCGCGCGTCCCGGCAGCCTCGATGCGGACATCGACGAGCGCTCCATCGTCGTGAATCCCTTCGCGGAATTCCTGGATAGGCAGCGGGATATCCAGCGCGTCTGCTTCAATGGCCGCAAGGCCGAGACCAGCTGGCGGCGCTACGTGCAAGGCGGGTTGCCGCCGGGACGCAAACTCGAATACCGCTCGCTGCCCTCGACCAGCCCGGCGCACGCCGGGATGAGTTATCTTCGGAAATTGCGGATCTGGCGGAGCGCAATGAAGTGTTGAATCGCAGGCAGCTTCTGCAGGGTATCGGCGCCGCGGCGGCATCCGGAGCCTTCAGCACGCGACTGCTGGCGCAGGCGGCCCCGGTCGAAGTCATCGTCATCGGCGCTGGCGGCGCGGGTCTCACGGCGGCGAAGGAATTGCTCGCCGCGGGAATCGGGGTCCTGGTGCTCGAGGCGCGCGACCGCATCGGCGGCCGCGCATTCACCGACACCAGCATGGGCGTCGCATGGGATCGCGGCTGTTCCTGGCTGCACGCATCTGACGTGAATCCCTGGGTTGCCTACGCGCGGAAGAATGATTTCGAGCTGATCGCCGATCGATTCCCGCACCATGTCTTTGACGGGTCGCGACGCCTGGGCGGCGCCGAAACGGCGGGTCTCCGCGCCGTCAGGGAACGCATCGCGCGCGAGCTCGCGGAGGCCGGCCGCCGCGGACTCGACATTCCCGTCGAAGCGGCATTGACGCAGGCGACTCTGGCGGATCCCTGGTACCCGATGGCCGAGCCCGGCATGACGTCCTTTGAAGGAATCGAACCTGCCAATTTCTCGACGCTGGACCGGTACCAGTTCGTCGAGAAAGGCGACGACCTGATGATTCCGCGCGGCTATGGCGCCCTGCTTGCGCACTATGCAAGGGACATCGCCGTGCGGCTGCGCACGCCCGTTTCGCGGATTCGCTGGACGGCACGCGGCGTCACCGCCGAAACGGGCGCGGGGGCATTCGCCGCGCGCGTGGCGATCGTCGCCCTGCCATCGGCGGTCATTGCAGACGGCGCCGTGATTTTTTCGCCGCATCTGCCGGCTGAAGTGCTGCAGGCCCACCATGACCTGCCGCTCGGACTGATGAACAAGGTGGCGTTGCGTTTCAAGCGCAACGTGTTCCCATCGGAGCGCACGGAATTCTGGCGGCTTCGCCGTAATGACGGGCGCGGCATGGACTACCTGACGCGGCACTGGGACAACAATGTCAGCATCGGATTTTGCGCCGGCCGTTTGGCGCAGGAAATCGAGGCGGCCGGCGAGGCCGCGTCGATCGATCACGCACTCACGGAACTGACGGCAATGCTCGGCGGCGACCTGCGCCGCCAGTTCGACCGCGGCGCGGCCACCGCCTGGGCATCCGATCCGTTCGCGCGCGGTTCCTATTCGCACTGCCTGCCGGGGCGCTTTGGCGCGCGTGCGATCCTGACGCGACCGGTGGGCGGCCGGATCGTATTTGCCGGCGAGCACACCGAACAGGCTGCCTACGGCACGCTGCACGGCGCGCAGCTGTCCGGCCTGCGCGCCGCCCGCGAGGCCCGCGGCCTGCTTGCGGGGAAGGCCGCATGAGTCTCGTGCTGTACGACTATCTTCCGTCGGGCAATGGCTACAAGTGCCGCCTCGTGCTGAAGGCGCTTGGCATGCCGTACGAATTGAAGCAGATGAATATCGTGGCCGGCGCGACACGCACGCCCGAGTACCTGGCGATCAACCCGAATGGCAAGATCCCGGTGCTGCTGGTGGCGGGCCGCGGACCGATCGCCGAGAGTCACGCGATCATCGCCTATCTCGCGGAGGGCTCTGCGCTGATTCCCTCCGATCCCTACGAACGCGCCTTGATGTGGCAGTGGATGTGCTTCGAGCAATACCAGCTCGAGCCCGCGATCGGCACGGTGCGCTTCTGGCTCACGTCGCTGAAAAAATCTCCGGCCGATTTCGGGGAGCGCTACCAGGAACGCTTCCAACGCGGCACGGATGCGCTCGCCGTGCTCGAGCGCGAACTGACCGGCAAGCGCTGGCTGGTCGGCAACCGGGTGACGCTCGCGGACATCGCGCTGTTCGCCTACACGCATGTCGCGGGCGAGGCGGGCTACCGGCTCGTGGACTATCCCGCGATCAGCGCCTGGATCGCGAACTTCAGGACATTGCCCTGGTACGCGCCGATCACTGAAGCCTGACGGAGCAATTTCGATGGAACAAAATGACATTGCGCGCATCGTCGGGCTGCTGGAACGGATCCGCGACAACCAGACGACGCATCTCGCGCGCCAGGCCGAAGTGCTGGCGCTGCAGAAGGAACAGTTCGAGATCGTGCGCCGTCAGGCCGAGCGGGCGGAGCGGCTGCAGGATCGTGCCGAGGAACTCCAGGCGCGCGGCATGGGCATCATGAAAACGGCGCGCCGCTCGATTGCAATCGTGTTGCCGGTCGTGATCCTGCTGATCATCTATCTGGGCTGGCTGCTATTCCGCTAGAAAATTCCCCGTCCCGCCGCCAAGCCTTCCTGTTCTGGCTGAAGCTCGGCTTCATTTCGTTCGGCGGACCGGCAGGCCAGATCGCGATCATGCACCGCGAGATCGTCGAGCGGCGGCGCTGGGTCGCCGAACAGCCATTCATGCATGCACTGAATTTCTGCATGCTGCTACCCGGCCCCGAGGCCTTGCAGCTCGCCATTTACCTCGGCTGGAGGCTGCATGGAGCGGCAGGCGGTGTCATGGCCGGCCTGTGCTTTATTGTGCCCGCGATCGTGCTGTTGCTCGGCCTGTCCTTCGCCTATGCGATCTATGGGCAGGTGCCCGCAGTCGCCGCCGTGCTGTTCGGGTTGAAGGCGACAGTTGTGGCGCTGATCGTGCATGCGCTGATCCGCGTCGGTCGGCGCGCGCTTTCTGCGCCGGTGCACTGGGTGATAGCGCCCGCGGCATTCGCGGTCATGGCCTGGAATCTGGCGCCATTCCCGCTGCTGTTGCTGGCGGCTGCGCTGCTGGGTGGCCTGATGCGTCGCGAAGCCGTAGCGGTTGCCGCCAGCCGCATCGGATTTCCGTGGCGCAGCCTGCTGACCGGTGTCCTGCTGTGGACGCTGCCCGCCGCGTTCCTGCTGGTCGCGACGGGGCCGGATTCGATTTATTCGCAGGTGTACGGATTCTTCACGACCGCCGCACTCGTGACATTCGGCGGCGCCTACGCCGTGCTCGCCTTTGTGGTGCAGCAGGCGGTCGAGGTCTACGGCTGGCTGACACCGGCCGAGACGGTGGCGGGCCTCGCGCTCGCGGAGACGACACCGGGGCCGCTCATCATCGTGCTGCAGTTCGTGGGATTCATGGCGGGCTGGAATACGCCGGGTGCAGCCGGCTCAGCCGTAACCGCGACGGCAACGGCGCTGCTCACGGGCTGGGCGACATTCCTGCCTTCATTCGTGCTGATCCTGGTCGGTGCGCCCTATGTCGAAAGGCTGACCGCGGATCCCCGGCTTGCAGGTGCGCTTGCGGGCGTGACGGCGGCGGTCGTCGGCGTGATCGCGAATCTTGCGGTCGTGTTTGCCGGCGCCGTGATCTTCCCGGCGGGAATTGCATCGCCACACTGGCCGGCGCTCGCAATCGCAGTCATGGCGTTGCTGCTGCTGGAGAGCACCCGGGTGGACGTGCTGTGGGTCATCGCGGGCGGTGCCCTGGCGGGATTTCTGGTAGGTTTATTCCCATGAAATACCTGCACACGATGGTCCGCGTAACCGACCTGGACCGCTCGCTTGATTTCTACTGCAACAAGCTCGGGCTCGTGGAACTGGATCGCCACGTCAATGAGCGCGGCCGCTTCACGCTCGTGTTCCTCGCGGCGCCGGGCAATGACGAAGCGCAGGTCGAGCTGACCTGGAACTGGGATCCGGAGCCGTACACGATGGGCCGCGCGTTCGGCCATCTCGCCTATGAGGTGGACGACATTTACGCGCTGTGCGCGAAGCTCCAGGCCGCCGGCGTCACGATCAACCGGCCGCCGCGCGACGGACACATGGCCTTCGTGCGCTCGCCGGACAATGTCTCGATCGAATTGCTGCAGAAGGGCGAATCGCTGCCGCCCCGCGAGCCCTGGGCGTCGATGCCGAACACCGGAGCCTGGTGAGGCTCAGCCCGCGATGTAGCGCTTGAGATCCTCGATCTCGTGGCGCTGTTCATCGATGACGGCCTTGACGCAGTCGCCGATCGAGATCACGCCGATCAGCTTGCCCTTTTCGACCACCGGCAGGTGACGGATGCGCTTGTCGGTCATCAGCTTCATGCAGTCACCGACGCTGTTCTGCGGCCCGACCTGGATGACGGGCGCGCTCATGATCGTGGCCACCGTCGTTTCCTTCGAGTTGCGGCCCATCAGGACGACCTTTCGCGCGTAATCGCGTTCCGAGACGATGCCGACCAGCTGGCCGCCGGAGAGCACTGGCAATGCGCCGACGAAGTGATCGGCCATCAACTGGATCGCAGTGCGCACGGGATCTTCGGCTTCCACGGTGTGGATACCGGGCGGCTTTCCATCGAGTAGCTGACGAACAGTCCGCATGGTCTTCTCCCCGTCGCAGTTCCGTCCGGGAATCTTACCCCCGCTCAGCCCGTTTTGCGCGCGTTCCAGGCAGCGAGCAGCCGGTTTTCCTGCTCGACCGACAGCCCCGAGCGCAGCTGCGCCTGCCTTTCGGCAGGGCGGGTCGCGTGCCAGGCAAGCGTGTCGCGCACCGTTTCGTCGAGAGACCGGCTGGTGAGGCCTTGTGCCACCGAGCGCTTGATGCCGGTCAGCGAGGCACCGGCCTCTTCGCCGCGCATCGCAGACCACGGCGCGAAGTTCATCTCTTCCGGTTTCAGCACCGAAGGAAGGAAGTCCTCGTCGATCCAGACCGCGCGCGTATCGGCACCGGAAATCCGCCTGCTCGAGTCGATCAGCCCGCCCATCGTGATCGCACCCGGGGGCGTGACGGCATTGAAGAAACCGTCAACGCGGCGTTCGACGAGATCCAGCATGAAGCGCGTCAGGTCGCGCACATCAATGACCTGGATCGGATCGGCCTGCGTGCCCGGTACCGCCATGTCGCCGCCGCGCGCAACACGCACGGGCCAGTAGGTGAAGCGGTCGGTGGGGTCCAGCGGCCCGACGATGTAGCCGGGACGCACTATCGAGGAGCGCGGGCCGAACGCCTGGCGCACGTAGTCTTCGCAGAGCGCCTTCATCGGGCCGTAGCTGTCATTCGTGATCTGCTCTTCGTCGGGATTCGCGAGCACGCCGCGTGGCGAGGATTCGTCATTGGGCGCGACAAAGCTCGCATAGGCCGAGATGCTCGAGATGTAGAGGCAGTAGCCGGTGTTCGGCGCGAGCAGGTCCGATGACATCTTCACGAACTTCGGGATATAGCCGGTGTTGTCCACGACCGCGTCCCAGCGGCGGCCATGCAACGAATCCAGTTGTCCCTTGCGGTCGCCGAGCAGCGTCTCGACATTCTCGACTTCGGCATCGCGCCTGCCGCGATTGAAATGCGTGACCTTCCATTCGCGGGCGAGCGCCTGTTCCGTCAGGTGCGGGCCGATGAAGCCGGTACCGCCGAGTATCAGCAGGGTCTTCATCTTTTTTTCCTCGCCGGCGGGAATCCGGCCGGCCGCCAGGGCGAGCGCGGCACCGGCGCCGGCCTTGAGGATACTGCGTCGTGTCCTGTTCATCGTTGTCTCCGTCTCCTAGCGTGCGCCGGCCGGCGCGTAATGCATCAGCCAGTCCCTGACTTCCCCGTACCAGTACAGCGAGTTCTGCCGCTTCAGCACCCAGTGACTCTCGTCCGGGAAATAGACGAGCCGGCTCTCGACGCCGCGATTCTGCAGCGTATTGAACAACTCGATGCCGTTGTTGAGCGGCACGCGCTGGTCGAGTTGCCCGTGGATCACGAGTGTCGGCGTGACGAAATTGCCGGCGTAGGTATTCGGCGAGTAACGCGCGAATTCCTCCGGCCGCTCCCAGGCCTCGAAGAAGCGCCGCTTGCCGGCGCCGTAGTCGGCGCCGTACTGCGCGTATTCGCTGTAGACGGCGGCGTGGGCAACCAGCGCCTTGAACGGATGCGGCTTGCCATTCAGCGTTGCGGCCAGGAAACCGCCGTAGCTTCCGCCGCCCGCGGTCATGCGGTCGCGGTCCATCCACGGCTGCGACGCGAACCATTCAGCCGCGCGGATCGTGTCCTGGTAGGGCTTGGTGATGTGGTCCGGGTTGATGGAATCCGTAAACGCCTGGCCAAAGCCGCTGGAACCGTGGAAATTGTGCCAGGCAACCACATAACCCCAGCCTGCAAAGACCTGCGCATTCCAGCGGAATGTCCAGGAGTCGGTGATGCCGTTGTGCGGACCGCCATGCAGCAGCAGGTAGAGCGGGTGCTTCTTTGCCGGATCGAATCCCGGCGGATACACGACCCACATCTGGATGTCGTCGCCGCCGGATCCCGGGTAAGTGACGCTCTCGACCTTGCCGAACGCGACGGCGCTGAGCAGCGCGTCATTCTGGTGCGAAAGCTTCGTGGCATCGCCGTCGCGCGGGTTGATGCGCACGAGTGCCGGTGGTTCGCTGAACGACTGGCGCAGGCCCACAAGTGTCGCGGGCGAACCAGCGATGGAAAGATCCGAATAACTCGAGCCTTTTGTAACCGGCACGTGGCGGCCGCTCGCGATGTCGATGCGGTGCACTCGCTGCGTCCCGGCGTCGTCGATCGCCGCATAGAGACTCTTCGAATCCGGCGCCCAGACCATGCCGTTCAGGGAGCGATCCCAGTCGGTCGCGATCCGGCGGTGCGCATCGCCCTTGCGGTCCACCAGCCACGCCTGGTACGAGTCGCCGTAAAATCCCTTGATTGTCTGGCGGGTATGCAGCAGCCAGCGCCCGTCTGGACTGTATGCGGGGTTCTCGTCATCGCCGGAATTGTCGGTGGTGAGATTGCGTGCCTGTCCGCCGGTGGCCGGCACGACGAAGACATCGAAATTCTGGTCCACACCGGTCGGGTCGATATCGGCGACGAACGCGATTTCGCCGCCGTCCGGCGAGACGTCATAGGCATTGCCGTCGAGTTCCTGGCGCGTCAGTTCGAAACCGGTGCCGAGCGTGATGGCGACTGGCGTGCCGCCGTCGATGCCGATCGAGAAGACGTGCGCCTGGCGGTCATCGATCCAGTGATCCCAGTAGGTGATGGGCGGCCTGCTCCAGGCACGCGCTTTCATCTTGGCACTCTCGCGTTCCTCGAGGCGCTCGCCGGCTTTCTTCCAGTCCGGCAGATCGGGCCAGACCCGCGATATGAATGCGATGCGCTTCGAATCCGGAAACCACTTCGGCGCGGTGACACCGGTCGGCACGTCGCCGACCCGGATCGCCTCACCGCCGTCCGTCGGCAGCACGTAGAGTTGTGATTCCTTGTCCTCGCTGCGCTTGGTGACGAAAGCAATCCAGCGTCCATCCGGGCTCCACGCTGCTTCCGATTCCTTGCCGGGCATGCTGGTCAGGCGGCGCGCCGTGCCCCCTGAAGTTGCGACCAGGTAAAGATCCGCTTCACCCTTGTCCTTTTCCTCGTCGTAAGTGGTCACGGCGAATACGGCCTGGCGGCCGTCCGCTGACAGGGCCGGTGGGCCGATTCGCTGGATCTTCCACAGGGTCTCGGCGCTCAGGGGCTCCGAAGTCGCATCCGCGGCGTTGACCGCAAAGGTGGCGAGGGCGAGCAAGGCGATAATCCAGCGTGCGGCAGGCGCCATTGGTCTATCTCCGGGTCCGGGTCGAGCGGCGGACATGCATGGGCCGTCGATTCTGCCGGTCACGACGTGGCGCTGGCAAACGGGATTCGACCAGACGTTGCGCGCGAGCGGCGATTGGCTGACAGTGGCGCCATGCGCGACCTCGAGGAACTGAAGGAAAGCCTGCGCGTCTTCGTCGCCGAGCGCGACTGGGAGCAGTTCCACAGCCCCAAGAACCTCGCAATGGCCCTTTCGGTGGAGGCCGCCGAGCTCGTCGAGCTGTTCCAGTGGCTGACCGAATCGGAGAGTGCGGCGCCCGATGCCGACCGGCGCCGTCGCGCGGCCGAGGAGCTGGCCGACGTACTGGTCTACCTGGTGCGGATTGCCGATCGGCTGGATATCGACTTGCTGCAGGCGGCCGGCAAGAAACTCGAAAGCAACGCAGTCAAGTATCCGGCCGAGCGTGTGCGCGGCCAGGCCAGAAAGTACGACGAATACTGAAGCCGCGCCTGCGGCCCGGTGTCAGCTGGCTGGCGCAACTGCCGGCACAGGTTCAGGCTCAGGCGCCGGGGCCAGCTCGGTCGGTATCTCGACCTGGCGTTGCAGGAACCAGTGAGTCGAACCCAGTTCCTTGGGGCCGACATAGTGGAACCAGCGATGCTCGATCCGATCCGGTGACAGGAAACGGATCTCGCCCTGATGCACATGCCCATCCTTGTCCGGATCGAAGCCCGTGCCGCCGGCGAACGCGAACAGCGCCAGGTCTGCCGTCGACTTGTCGTCGAGCTTGTAGGCCGGCTGGTTGCCGGCTGCGCAGTAGTGCGTCGCCTGCAGCTTGCCGTTCGCCAGGTAATAGACCGTGACCATTTCGTAGCTCTCGCCGGGATTCTGATATTCGATGATGGCCTTGCCGTTGCTCGCGACCTCGTAGCGCACGGTGACGGGCGGGCCGTCCAGCGGATCTTCCATCTTTCCGGTCCAGGCGCCGGCCAGCGCCTTGAGCTTTTCGTAGGTGGCGGTGTGATCGGGGCCGGCCGCCAATGCCGCTGCAACCGTGAACAGGCCAATGGCAGCCGCCAGGGCGGCGGGCAGGATTGTGCGCGGGATCTTTGGCATTGCAGGCTCCTTGATGCACCATGATACAAGGAGCCATCATCGTGAGGCGGCCATGGCGGCAAAGATGCGGAAAGCGGCGACCGCGGTATCCCTGCGGCGCACCTACGTGGACTGCCGTTACGGCCAGTTGCATCTGACCACGGCCTTTCCGCCGAGCGGCGGCTTCGACGAACGCACTGCGCTCCTGTTCCTGCATGATGAAAGCGGCACCGGCGCGGATTTCAAGGCCTGCGCGTTGTTGCTCGGAACCGATCGCTCGGTTTACGCACCGGACCTGCCGGGCAGCGGCGCCTCCGACGCGCCTGCAGGGCGCCTGACGATTGCGAATTGCGCGGCTGCGGTCGCGGACCTCCTGGATCAGCTCAGGCTGCGGGAAGTGGACGTGATCGGCTGCGGCCGCGGGGCGCTGGTCGCATTCGAGCTTGCGGCACTGCGGCCCCGCGAAATCCGCCGCCTGCTGTATGTGGGCCAGCAGCAGCCGTCAGCGGCACTTGCACAACCACTGCGGCAACTTGACGAGGATTGCGCGGCGCTCACCCGGGATCCGGCAGAACCGCAGGCCGTGAAAATCCGGGAATTCGTCGACCGTTAGGCCGGCGCCGGCCGGGCCTTGCGGCCCGCGAACATCAGCGAGAACAATACCGCGGCGAGCAGCGGAAGCGTCACGAGATTGAGGTGCTGCCAGCCGATCGTCGCGAGCGCGACACCGGCCATCAGCGACGCCACGGCCTGGGCGCCGAATACCAGGAAGTCGTTCAGTGTCTGCACCCGTATTCGTTCCTGCGGACGGTAGGTGTGCGTGAGCAGCGTCGTACCGGCAATGAACAGGAAGTTCCAGCCGAGCCCGAGCAGCACGAGCGCCCAGGTGTAGTGCAGCACGCCGTGTCCGGTGAACCCGGCGATGACGACGCAGGCGATCATCAGCAAGGCGCCTGCCGCAATCACCGGGCGCATTCCGAATCTCGCAATGATCCAGCCGCTTGCTAGCGATGGCAGGTACATCGCGAGCAGGTGGGCCTGTATGACGCGCTTGGTCGTGACCTCATCGTGCAGGTCGATCACGTGCATGCTGATCGGCGTCGCCGTCATGATGAAACTCATGACGACATACGACACGAGTGCCGCCAGCACGGCAATGCGAAAATCCGCCTGCCTCGCGACCTCTGCGAGCGGCCGTGGCGGCCGAGTGTCTTTCTCCACGGTGCGCGTCGCGATCGGAGTCAGCAGGAGCAGGATGGCGGCGAGCGCGTAGAGTCCTGTGCCTGCGAAGAATGATCCCGCGTAGTGCGCGCCCGCGACGACGTCGGCAAATCGAACCGCCAATTCGGGACCGAGCCAGGCCGCGGCGAGTGCGCCACTCATGACGATGGCTATCGCCTTGCTGGCGCGCGGCGCTTCGACATATTCGACCGCCGCGAAACGGTACTGCATGACCGTCGCGTTGTTGGCGCCCAGCAGCAGTGCCCCGGCGCAGAAGATCCAGAAATTGGCCGCCTGGATTCCAAGTCCGGCGGCAACGCAGCCAAGACTGGCCACGAGCGCACTGGTGACGAATGCGGCGCGCTGTCCGACCCGGCGGATCAGGGCGCCTGCCGGCAGGACGCCCGCCGCGAGCCCGATGATCAATACCGACACTGGCAGGGTCGCAAAGCTGGGTGCCGGCGCCAGTTCCGATCCGATGATCCCCCCCAGCAGGATGAACAGGAAACTGCCCGACATGCACAAGGCCTGGGTCGCCGAAAGCATCCAGACTTGTTGCATAATCAATATCCTACACTGGCTCAGGGTGGGGAACCGCCGCATGTGACGCAGGTCACAGAATGAAGGGAGCGGCCTCCGGGATACTTCATAACTGGCGGAAGTCCGCGCTACGACATAATGAGGCCGGCTGGAGCGATATCGCACAGTGACCGTGCCAAGGGATCGGTAAATGACCAAGCGGGATTCAGATGCTCCAACGGACGACGGTATCGTCGCCGAGGACGTCACTCAGCTCATGGAGCACGTCGAGTTGACCGGCGAGCGCCGTGTGATGAGCGGTCTCGGGTGGGAGCTGGCAAGGCCCGCCGACGATCTTGAAGACGCGCCGATCTTCATTGACGACTATTCCGAATCGATCCCGGACCTCGAGGCCATGGAGATCGGCGAGGACCTGGATCTGTTCACGGAAACCGAGCTCGATCTCAAGGGCCGTCTCTCGCAGGTCGAGGACGAGCAACTTGAGCTGGCCGCGGGCATCGGCGCCGAGCGCGCGCGCTGGCAGAAGCGCGTTGCGAACCTGAGCGCCGACATGACCGAGCGCAATCGGCAGCTCGCGGAGCGCGAGCAGGAAATCGAGGATCTGACCGCGCGGCTCGCCATGCTCGCGGTTGAGCGTGACGGCTTCGTCGAGGAGCTGCGTGAACTGCAGCGCTCCTTCGGCCAGGCCGAGGTCCTGGAGGACCAGCGGCGCACGCCGTCGCCCGCCGACCGCATCATCGAAAGCCTGCACGAGCGGCTGCGCGAGCGCAGTCAGGCGCTGATGGTCGCGCGCGAGCAAATCGACCGCTTGCGCGCGGACCGTGAACAGCTCGTTGCAAGCATTGCCGATCGTGACGAATTCATCCAGCGCCTGCATGAGCGGCTGCCAGAACTGGAAGGCGGCCAGGCCGGCGGTGAGTTGCGCAAGCTGATGCGCCGCTTCTTCGGCGGCGAAGAAAAAGTGGTGGCGCCCGCACCAGTTGAACCGGAAGTCATGGCACCGGTCGATGCTGCGTCGACGACGCAGATGCCGATCGTGGAAATGGTCAACCTCGAAACGCCGGCTGACGAAGTCACGGCCCTGACGGAAGCCGCATTGGACCTGACAATGGAGCTGCCGCAGCAACAGGTGCTCGTCGAGGACATGCAGCAGGCGCCGCCGCGGATGGAAGAGCCGGTTTCGGCACGCAGCGAGCCGCAGGTTCGCCGCTACCTGATCGGGCTCGACATGGTCGGCTCAGTGTTCGAGATGACGCTGCCGCGCGTCAATGTCGGCCGCACCAGGGACAATGACCTGCGCATCGTCGACCCTACAGTGAGCCGGTTGCATGCGGTGCTGAAATTGCGCGGCAACGAAGTATCCGTGATCGACGCCAACAGCCTGAATGGCGTGTTCGTCAATGGCATCCAGCTCCGCTACACGAAGCTCGAGGATGGCGACACGCTGACCTTCGGTGCCGTGCGATTCCGCTATCGCGTGGGTTCGGGCAGCTCCGGCGGAGCGTACGGCCCGGACTGAACGGGCATTCGCGCGATCGAGCGCAGCGCCAGCAGCGATACCAGGCATAGCCCCATCAGGGTAGCCGCCAGCGGCACCGGCGAGTGATTGGCGAAGAACGCCACCAGCTGCGTCGCACCCGCCGCCACGACGAGATGCACGAATCCCATCAATCCTGAAGCCGCGCCCGCAATAGCTGGGTGGCGCGTGATCGCGGCCGTCGTGGAACTGGGTGTCGCGAGGGCATTCGCAAAGCCGATCAGCATCCCCGGGATGAACAGGGCGAGCGGATGCCAGACACCCGCGAGTGACAGCACCGCCATCGACGATGCCCCGGTGAATGCCAGCAGCGCGCCGGTCTGCATCAGGCGCCGCCCGCCAACCCGGTTGACGACGCGCGCGGCGACCAGGAATCCGGCGAATGACGCGACTGCCGGGAAAAACAGCAGCAGGCCGAGGCGCGCGGGCGATATGCCGAGCACATCGACGACGACATAGGGCGTGCCGGTAACAAACGTGTAGATCATGCTCATCAAGCTGGAACCGAACGCGACATAGCTCAGGTAGATGCGCGAGCCGAACAGCTGCCGGTAACTCGAAAGCGTGCGCGGCGACGCCCCGGCCGCCGGGTCCGCCGGCTTCGTCTCAACCAGCTTGCGCGCCGCGAACAGCATCACGACGCCGCCGAGCAGCCCCGAAAGGGCAAATACGGCGCGCCAGTCGTACCATTCGATCACGAGTCCGCCGAGCGTCGGCGCGAACATCGGCGCCAGCAATATCGCGGTCGCGGTCGCGGCTATTGCGCTCGCGGCGCGCGCGGGCCCGAAGAAATCCATGATGGTCGCGCGCATCACGGCCATTGCCGCGCCGCCGCCGAAAGCCTGCACGATGCGCGCGATCACCAGCAATTTGAGCGATGGCGCCACGATGCCAGCCAGGCTGCCGGCGACAAACAGGCCGAGACCCGCCAGCACGACGGGGCGGCGGCCATAGCGGTCCGAAAGCGGCGCGATGACCAGGTTGCCGAATGCGATGGCGACCAGCGACAGGCTGATCAGCAACTGCGCCGCCGCCGGATTCGTGCCCATCGCCGTGGCGATCGCCGGCAGCGCCGGCAGCAGCACGTGCAGGCCGAATGTGCCGATCGAGCCGATGATCGCCGAGCCGATGATCAGGCGCCGGCCGCTGTCGCGTTTTTCCAAGGGAGGTTCGATCCTTCGCGGCATCTTGCGGCGGGATCACGGTTCCTGCAACAAGGGTCGTCCGGTGTCTCCCGTCGGGTTACTTGACAAATAATTAAATAGTTGTTGAACTATTGAAATATGAACCGAAGCAGGGCGGTGAAATCACTGGCGGCGCTGGCGCAGGATACACGCCTGGACGCATTCCGGCTGCTGGTGCAAGCGGGCCCCGATGGGCTCGCAGCTGGCGAGCTCGCAGCCCGGCTCGACATCTCGCCGCCGGCGTTGTCATTCCACCTGCGCGGGCTCGCGCACGCCGGCCTGGTCCAGGCGCGGCAGGACGGCAGGTTCATTTACTACTCGGCCGACTTCGACGCGATGCAGTCGCTGCTCGGCTTCCTCACTGAAAACTGTTGCAGCGGCGCGGCCTGCGCACCCGCGCGCGCGACCGGCCGCAAATCGAATGCAAGGAGAACATCATGAAGCGATTTCACGTCCACGTCGCGGTCCGGGACCTCGACGGCAGCAAGGCCTTCTACACGAAGCTGTTCGGCTCCGAGCCGGCGGTTGTCAAGCACGACTACGCAAAGTGGATGATCGAGGACCCACGGATCAACTTCGCCATCTCGACCGGGCGCGATCGCGCCGGCATTGAACATCTCGGCCTCCAGGCCGACAATGCGGAGGAACTCGCGGAGATCCGCGACCGCCTGGTGAAGGCGGGCGCCGGAATTGCGGACGAGCCCGGGGCCAATTGCTGTTACGCGCATTCCGACAAGCACTGGACCGTGGACCCGCAAGGTATCGCCTGGGAATCGTTCCACACGCTGGGCGAGGCGCTTCACTACGGAGACGATCGTGGCCCGATGCGTCAGGCCGTGAGCGCCTGCGGTGACAACGGCTGCTGCGCGGGCTGATGGCGGAGCGCATCTACAATGTGCTGTTCCTGTGCACCGGAAATTCGGCGCGCAGCATACTGGCGGAAGCGCTCGTCAATCATTGGGGTCGCGGGCAGTTTCGCGGCTACAGTGCCGGCAGCTTCCCGACCGGGCGCGTCAATCCGCTGGCCCTCGAGCTTCTCACGCAAATGAAGATCCCCGCAGAGGGCGCGCGCAGCAAGAGCTGGGATGAATTCGCGGTGGCCGGCGGCGTCGAGTTCGACTTCGTCATCACGGTCTGCGATAACGCGGCGGGTGAGACCTGCCCGGTCTGGCCGGGCCAGCCGATGACGGCGCACTGGGGGGTCGAGGACCCAGCTGCAGTCGAAGGCAGCAGGACGCAGAAAATGCTCGCATTCCGCAATGCCTTTCGCGCGCTTGAGCACCGCATCCGGATCTTCCTGAACCTGCCGTTCGCCTCGCTGGATCGGATTCGGCTGCAGCACAAGCTCGACGAGATCGGCCGGCAGCAACCGACAGCAGACAATGCGCCCGCCGGCCGCTGAACTTGGCTTTTTTGAACGCTACCTGACGGTCTGGGTACTGGCGTGCATCGTGGCCGGGATCGGCTTCGGTCAACTCGTGCCCGGCGCCGCGGCTGCGATCTCGCGTCTGGAATTCGCGCGCGTCAACCTGCCGGTCGGGCTCCTGATCTGGGCCATGATCATCCCGATGCTGGTCAAGGTGGATTTCAGCACCTTGCACGAAGTGCGCCAGCACGCACGTGGAATCGGCGTGACGCTCTTCGTCAACTGGGCGATCAAGCCGTTCTCGATGGCGCTGCTCGGCTGGATCTTTATCCGACATCTGTTCGCGGAATGGCTGCCTGCCGCCCAGCACGACAGCTATGTCGCGGGCCTGATCCTGCTGGCCGCCGCCCCCTGTACGGCCATGGTATTTGTCTGGAGCAATCTGTCGAAGGGTGAGCCAAACTTCACGCTGACGCAGGTGGCGTTGAATGACCTGATCATGGTCTTTGCCTTCGCACCGATCGTCGCGTTGCTGCTGGGTGTCGCGTCCATACAGGTGCCGTGGGACACGCTGCTGCTTTCCGTGGTGCTTTACATTGTCGTGCCGCTGATGCTGGCACAGGCCTGGCGCCGCCGCCTTTTGCGCCGTGGGCCGAGCGCCTACCAGGCGGCAATCCGCCACTTCGCGCCTTGGTCACTTGCCGCACTGCTCGGGATGCTGGTATTGCTGTTCGCGTTCCAGGGTGACACGATCCTCGCGCAACCGCTCGTGATCGCGCTACTGGCCGTGCCGATCCTGATCCAGGTGCTGCTGAATTCCAGCGTCGCCTACCTGCTGAACCGCCGCCTCGGCGTCCTGCACTGCGTGGCCGGGCCATCAGCGCTGATCGGCGCTTCCAACTTCTTCGAATTGGCCGTCGCGGTCGCAATCAGCCTGTTTGGGCTCCGGTCGGGCGCCGCGCTCGCGACGGTGGTCGGCGTGCTGATTGAGGTGCCGCTCATGCTCCTGGTCGTGCGCGCAGTCAATGCCTCGCGCCCCTGGTACGAGGCAGGACCGGCGATGCCCGTGATCCGGGTCACCGGCGATTAGCTGCTAGAATCGATGCGGCCGGCGCCCCCGGCACACAATGCTCGCTTACTTCCTGATCCTGATCCTGCTGATTCTCGTCAACGGCCTGTTCGCGATGGCCGAACTGGCAGTTTTTTCGTCACGCCCGACGCGCCTGAAGCAGATGGCAGATTCCGGCAACAGGGGAGCGCGCGCGGCACTCCGGTTGCTTGAGGATCCGACCCGGTTCCTGTCCACCGCGCAGATCGGCATCACGCTGATCGGCGTGCTGGCGGGCGTCTACAGCGGCGCCCGATTCGCTACCCCATTGGCCGAGTGGCTGGCGGGCCTCGAGTTTCTGGTACCCATTGTGCAGTACACCGACACGATCGCCTACGGCATAGTCGTGGTCGGTGTCACCTACCTCTCGCTCGTGATCGGAGAACTCGTTCCAAAGCGCTGGGCACTGACCAATCCCGAGGCGATGGCCGCGCGAATCGCACGCCCGATGGAATTACTTGCGCGTCTCTCCGCGCCGCTGGTCTGGCTGCTGCAGGGTTCGACGGAACTCGTCGTGCGCGCCCTCGGGCTGCGCAAGTCCACGAGCCGGGGCCTGACCGAGGAAGAAATCCGTTCGATGATCACCGAGGCGACACGCGCCGGCGTGTTCCACGTGGAGGAGCACCGCATGATTGAGGCCGTGCTGCGTCTGCCGGATCGCACGGTGCGCAACATCATGGTCCCGCGCGGCGATGTCGTGTGGCTGGACGTGGATGACAGCCGCGAGACAGTGTGGAATGCCGTGCGTGGCGGCAATCATTCGCGCTACCCGGTCTGCCGTGGCGACCTGGATGAATTGCTGGGGATCGTGCAGACGGGCGATCTGGCGGCCTGGCTGCGCGATCCTTCGGGTGGCGACCTGGTATCGCGGTTGCGTGCGCCGCTTGTCGTACACGAATCCACGCCCGTGTTGCGCTTGCTGAGTCTCTACCGCGAGGCGCGGCTGAATTTCGCCGTCGTCGTGGACGAGCACGGCTCGATCGAGGGTATCGTGACGCCCGGCAACATCCTGACCGCCATCGCGGGCGAGTTGCCGGAAGCCGCGAGCGAAGAGGTTCCGGAGGCAGTCAGGCGCGACGACCAGTCCTGGCTGATCGACGGGCGCATGCCGATCGACGACGTCGAGCGGCTGCTGGGATGCGGCAACATGCGTTCCGGCGACGATTACACGACGCTCGCGGGATTCGTGCTGGCGCAGCTGGGCCACCTGCCCGTCACGGCGGAGAATTTCCGCTGGCGCGGACTGCGCTTCGAGATCGTGGACATGGACGGTCGGCGTATCGACAAGCTGCTGATCAAGCGGCTCACACCGGAATGAGGCGATGAGCTACGAGCCACGCCGGCCCGCCCGGCAGGAAATGCTGCGCATTCGCGGACTCCTTCATCGCGTGCTGCGCTGGGGGCCGGAATCGGACGACCCGGTGCTGCTGCTGCACGGCTGGGCCGACAGCGCGGACGGCTTCCAGTTCATCGCGGACGAGATGGCGCCGCAGTGGGCGCTCGCCGCGCTCGACTGGCGCGGTTTCGGGCATAGCGAATGGAGTCCGGCCGGCTACTGGTTCCCGGACTATTACGCCGATCTCGAAGCGCTGCTGGAGCAACTGTGTCCGGCGGGCGCCGCGCGCCTCGTGGGACACAGCATGGGCGGCAATATTGCGATGACCTATGCCGGCATCCGGCCGGAGCGCGTCAGGAGCCTCGTGAATCTCGAGGGCTTCGGCCTGCCGCGCACGGATCCGTCCCAGGCGCCGCAACGGCATGCGAAATGGCTGGACCAGCTGCGCGAGGCGCCGGAATTCAGCGACTACACCGGCGCCGAGGACCTGGCCGCACGGTTGATCCGGCGCAACCCGCGCCTGACAAAGGACCGCGCGTCATATATCGCCAGTCGCTGGACCAGGGCGCTGCCCGACGGTGGTGTGCGACTGCGCGCCGATCCCGCTCATCGCCTCGTCAATCCCTATTTGTACCGGCGCGAGGAAATGGAAGCCTGCTGGCGCCAGCTCACGGCATCCGTGCTGATGGTCTTCGGCGGCAAGTCGGATCTCGCGACGCGGCTCGGCATGGAGGGCGGTGAGGCGGCATTCCGCGCCTGCATTCCCGGCGTGCGCGTTGAAGTCTTGGCCGATGCGGGTCACATGCTCCATCATGAGGAACCCGCGACGCTCGCGCGGCTCATCGAGAACTTCCTGGGGAGCGCATGACGAAAGCCGGCTATGAATGGCCACGCACACTGCTCTGGTCCACGCTGGTGGTTGCGGTCGGGCTCGCCTGGTCCGGCATCGCGCCATTCGACCGCCTGACCTGGTACCTGGAGATCTTCCCGATCGCGATCGTGTTTCCGCTGATGTACGCTACGGCCCGTCGCCATCCGCTGACGCCGCTGCTCTACGTTCTCATCGCGTTTCACTCGCTGATCCTGGTGCTCGGCGCCCACTACACCTACGCGCGCGTGCCGCTGGGATTCTGGGCGCAGGATCTCCTCGACTTCTCTCGCAATAATTACGACCGTATCGCCCATGTCGCGCAGGGATTCATTCCGGCCATCGCCGTGCGCGAAGTATTCAAGCGCTGGTCGCCGGTGAAGAGCGGACCGTGGCTGGCATTCATGACGGTCGCGACCTGCCTTGCGATCAGTGCCAGTTATGAATTCGTCGAATGGTGGGTGGCTGTCGCCGCGGGCATCGCGGCCGATGACTTCCTGGCGACGCAGGGCGACGTCTGGGACACGCAGTGGGACATGTTCCTGGCCACGGTCGGCGCGATCACGGCGATCGCAACGCTTTCCGGCGTGCATGATCGCGCCATCGCAAGATTGGAGCAGCGATGAGGCGCCGCCTGCGGTTCTGGCTGCGCCGGACAATTACCTACAAGTGGGCGCGACGGCTCGTGGTGGCGGTCATTGGCGGTAGCGTGGTGTTGATTGGTATTGCGATGGTCGTGCTGCCGGGGCCCGCGATCATCGTGGTCCCGCTCGGCCTCGGTATCCTGGGTCTGGAGTTCGCCTGGGCGCGCTTCTGGCTCCGCAAGCTGCGCGCGACGGCCACCGGCGTCGTCAATCGCATGCGTGGCCGGCGCAAAACCGAGCCGCCGCCGCCGAGCGCGTAACGCGCCTCAAGTGGGAGCCGATCAGAGATTCCTATTTCGCGAACAACTGCGCTGCGATGTCCTTGAATGCCTTGAATTCCAGTGCATTGCCGCT
>JAQBHG010000099.1:0-21841 GCA_032127975.1 Steroidobacteraceae bacterium | reverse complement strand
CGGTTACCGCGGCGAATCGCTGCTCGACATTCTCTGTAAGCGACGCGACCAGCAGCACGTAGCTCATGTCGGGGTCCTTCTCCGAGGTCCCAAGAACCTGGAAGTCGTAGCTGACTTCCTCCATCGGGAACGGGATGTACTGGTCGGCCTGCATCTCGATCTGCTGCTCGAGGTCGGCATCGGACAGGTTGCGCGGCATCTGCACGGCTTTGGTGATGGCCGCATCGCCGCTGATCGCAACCGCGCATTCCCTGGAGCGCACGCCCGAGCGTTTGACCGCCCGGCGGATGGCCTCGCCGACCGCATTGGCGTCGACGATTGCCTTCTCGTTGATGGCGTTGTGCGGGGTCGGCTCGGCCGCATAGGACTCGACCCGGTATTGACCGCCAGAGAGCGCAAGCTCGATCAGCTTGATCGACGACGTTGTAATGTCGAGGCCGATCAGCGGTCGAAACCGCGGTCCCAGCGAGATCTTCGGCAGCTTCAGCACGGAAATTTCCTTTTCAGGTCAGGCTATTGGACGCTTAATCGCTGCGCTGGGTCAAGTTCGCGACAACTATATAGCAAGCAATTGTTAAATTGAACGTGACCCGACTCGCAGTTCGATTGCGGAGCAGCCCCTCCCAGGCGCCGTTCCAGAGCTGTCCGGGGGGTAACCCCCCGGCCCGGACCCTGGTTCCAGCGGCCGATCGCGCCCCAGCGGGGCCTAGGCCGCCTTGCCCGCTGCAGATGCTGCACTCGATTGGGACTACACACCGTGTTTGCCGTCACGGTACGGGCGTCGCCGGGGGCCGACCCGGGTTCCGGCGGCCCATCACATTACTATGCATAATCGCCGTCAGATGAAGAACCGATTGCAGCGCAGGCTGCGCATCGCCGCGACGATCATCGTGTCGCTGGCGGGCCTGGTCCTGATGGCTTTTCTCTCGACGTATTACTACCTGAAGCCGACCCTGCCGGACGTCGCACAGCTGCGCGACGTGCGCCTGCAGATGCCGCTGCGCGTGTACAGCCGCGACGGACGCCTGCTGGGCCAGTTGGGCGAGCAGCGCCGTGTCCCCGTCACCTGGGAGGAGATCCCGCCAGTGGTCGTGCACGCGGTGCTGGCGGCCGAGGATGACCGCTTCTTCCAGCACCCGGGCGTCGACTGGCAGGGCATGGTGCGCGCCGTCCTGGTCGCTGCATTCACGATGGAAGCCTCGCAGGGTGGCAGCACACTGACCCAGCAACTCGTGCGCACGACTTTGATAACGAACGAGAAGCAGCTGCGCCGCAAGCTGCGCGAGATCTTCCTGTCGCTGCAGCTCGAGAACGAGCTCACCAAGAACGAAATCTTCACGCTGTTCGTGAACACCCAGTTCCTCGGTCAGCGCTCCTACGGTTTCGCCGCCGGCGCCGAAACCTATTTAGGCAAGTCGCTGGCCGAGGTCAATGCCGGCGAAGCGGCGCTTCTCGCCGGAATCCTGAAGGCGCCGTCAAGGCTCAACCCGTCTGCAAGCCTGCAGGGTGCGACCGACCGGCGCGCCTACGTGCTGCGCCGCATGCATGAGCTCGATTACCTCGACGACGAGGCCTACGAGGCCGCACTCGCCATGCCGATTTCGCGCGAACTGCACGGCCCGCGCGTCGAAGTAGACGCACCCTATGTCTCCGAGCTGGTGCGCTCCGCGCTCTACGAGGCGTACGGCGAGAGCCTGTATACCGATGGCTACAAGGTCGTCACGACCATCGACAGCAGGCTGCAGCGCGCGGCCGATGTTGCGCTGCGCAGCGCCGTGCTCGAGTACGACCGCCGCCACGGTTATCGCGGCCGCATCGCGCGCCTCAGCCTGCCGGCCGAACCGGATGATGCGGCGCTTGCGGTCGAACTCGAGCGCTATCCGATCGTCGGCGGCCTGCAGCCGGCCGTGGTCCTGGCGCTTGGACGCAACGATGCGACCGTCGTCGCGCGCAACCGCAAGCGTTACCGTCTGCCGATGGAAGGCATCCGCTGGGCAAGGTCCGCGCGGAGCGCCGATTCCGAGAGCGACGCACCGAAAACCCCCCGCGACGTCGTCACAGCCGGCGATGTCGTCTATGTCCTGCCGTCAGGGGAAGATGAAGCGCTGCTCGCGCAGCTGCCTGAAGTCCAGGGCGCATTCGTTGCCGTCGATCCGCACGACGGCGCCGTGGTCGCCATGTCCGGCGGCTTCGATTACCACGCCTCCAAGTTTAATCGCGTGACCCAGGCGCGCAGGCAGCCCGGTTCTTCATTCAAGCCATTCATTTATTCCGCCGCGCTCGAGGCGGGCTTCACACCCGCATCGATCGTGCTGGACGCGCCGGTCGTCTTCGAAACCCCCGCCAGTGAGGACGGCACGGTGGTAGAGGAAGACTGGCGACCCCGCAACGATTCAGGCCGCTTTTACGGGCCAACCAGACTGCGCGATGCGCTTGCGCGCTCGCGCAACCTGATCACCATCCGGCTGCTGCGCCAGCTGGGCATCAGCTATGTACGCGAATATGTCCAGCGCTTCGGCCTGCCTGCCGAGCATATTCCCGCCGACCTGACCGCCGCGCTCGGCACGGCCCAGCTGACACCGCTCGAGATGGCCACGGGCTTTGCGGTATTTGCGAATGGCGGCTCGCGTGTGTCGTCCTATCTCGTCGAGCGGGTTTACGCCGCCGACGGCAGCATCGTGAAGGAAGCGACGCCGCGGCTGGCCTGTGCCGACTGTGAGCAGCAGAACTTCGAGGGCGGCGGCGCGCCGGTGACCATTGCGCAGGATCAGATTGCGCCCCGTGCGATCTCCGAAGCGAATGCCTGGATCATGACCGACCTGATGCGCGAAGTGATCAGGAGCGGCACCGGCCAGCGCGCCCGCGGACTCGGACGCGGCGACATCGCCGGCAAGACCGGCACCACGAATGATGGCCGCGATGCCTGGTTCTCCGGATTCAATGGCGACCTGGTCGCGACCGCCTGGGTCGGCTTTGACCAGGAGCGGCCACTTGGCACCGACGAAGAGGGTGCGCACACCGCACTGCCCATGTGGATCTACTTCATGCGCGATGCACTGGCCGGCCACCCCGCACATCGCCTGCCGATGCCGGACGGCGTCGTCACTGCGCGCATTTCGCCCGAAACCGGTGAACTCGCGAGCGGCAGCGATCCGACGGCCATGTTCGAGTATTTCCTGGCCGAGCACCTGCCGGCCGGCTTCGACGGCGGAACCGGCGGCAAGCAGCCGGGTGTCCAGGCGCCGAAGAAGTACGAAGAGCCGATATTCTGATGCCGCGACGATCCGCGCGAGCCGAAATGCTCCGACAGGCGCTTGCGCGCGAAGCGGCACGGCTGATGATCGAGCACGGCCTGCCCGATTACGGCCTCGCCAAGCGCAAGGCTGCCGCGCGCCTCGGCGTGACCGACCACGCGGTGCTGCCGAAGAACACGGAGATCGAGGAGGCGCTCGCCGAGCATCAGCGGCTGTTCGTGCCGGATTCGCATGCCAGCGAATTACTGGAGATGCGTCGCGCCGCCATCGCAGCGATGCGCCTGCTCGCGGATTTCGAGCCGCGCCTGGTCGGCCCGTTGCTGTCGGGCACCGCCACCGCGCACAACGACATCACGCTGCATCTTTTCGCGGATACGCCGGAAGCGGTCGCCGTGCAGCTGCTGGATCGCGGCATTCCGCACGAGTTTGCCGGGCGGCGCATCAAGGTCCAGCGCGACGAATTCGAGGCCTACCCGTCCGTGCGATTCACGGCCGGCCCGCACGACGTGGATGCAACCATTTTTCCGCTCGATGGCATCCGCCAGGCACCGCTCGGCCCTGTGGACGGCCGGCCGATGCGCCGCGCGACGATTCACGAAGTCGAGGGATTGCTGGCCGGGCCTAGCGCTTCTTGACCGGAACGTAGTCGCGCTGCACCGGGCCCGTGTAGAGCTGGCGCGGCCGCGCGATTTTCATCGTCGGGTCGGAGATCATCTCCTGCCATTGCGCGACCCAGCCGGCTGAACGCGCGATTGCGAACATTACGGTGAACAGCGGGCGCGGGATGCCAAGCGCGCGGTAGATGATCCCCGAATAGAAATCGACGTTCGGGTACAGCTTCCGGCTGATGAAGTACTCGTCCTTAAGCGCAATTTCCTCGAGCTTGAGCGCAAGTTCGAACAGTGGATTCTCGGTCTGGCCGAGCTTTGCGAGCACCTTGTGGCACATCTCGCGAATCAACTTGGCGCGCGGATCGAAATTCTTGTAGACACGGTGGCCAAAGCCCATCAGCCGCACACCGCCCGCCTTGTCCTTCACCTGCGCAAGAAACCCCGGTACGTGGCTGACATCGCCGATTTTCTGGAGCATGTCGAGCACGGCCTCATTCGCGCCGCCGTGCGCCGGGCCCCACAGCGCCGAGACACCGGCCGAGATCGCGGCATAGGGATTGCAGCCAGTGCTGCCCGCAAGCCGCACCGTCGAGGTGCTGGCGTTCTGCTCATGGTCGGCATGCAGGATGAACAGCAGGTCGAGCGCCTTCGCATGCAGGGGATCCACCACGTAGGACTCGCAGGGCACGGCAAAGAACATGTGCAACATGTTGCTGCAGTAGTCGAGGTCGTTTCGCGGGTACACGAAGGGCTGGCCGAGCGCGTGCTTGTAGGCGGCGGCCGCGATGGTCGGGATCTTGGCGATGATCCGGTGCGAGAATATCTCGCGGTGGCGGTCGTCGGTGATGTTGGTAGTGTCGTGATAGAAGGCCGCCAGTGAAGCGATGATCGCGGCCACCATCGCCATGGGGTGCGCGTTGTGGTGGAAGCCACCGTACAGGCGCAGCAGCGACTGGTTCAGCATCGTATGGCGCGTGATTGAACGCGTGAACGAGTCGAGTTCGGCCACGCTCGGCAACTCGCCTTTCAGCAGCAGGTAGGAGACCTCGAGGAAATTGCTCTGTGCCGCGAGCTGCTCGATCGGGTAGCCGCGGTACAGCAGCACGCCCGCATCGCCGTCTATGTAGGTGATCCGGCTCTCGGTCGAGGCCGTCGACATGAAACCCGGGTCGTAGGTGAAAACGCCGTGGTCGCGCCAGAGGCTGCCGATATCGACCACGTCGGGCCCGACCGTGCCTGATAGCACGTCGAGATCGCTACTCTTGCTCGTCGCGAGATTGGTCAGCCGGTACTTCGCCTTGCTCATCAATCGAAGCGTGTCATGCGGGACCAGCGGAATCAAGGATGCTTTCGTAGCATCCTCTAGAATGTGCGCATGCGCACGGCGATCGCAATTTACGTCCACCTGCCGTGGTGTGTCCGGAAGTGCCCGTACTGTGATTTCAATTCACATGCGGCGCCCGCCCAGATTCCCGAGCAGGCCTACGTAACGGCTCTCCTTGCGGATTTCACCGCCGACCTGGACCTCGCGGCTGGCCGGACCGTCGCCAGCGTGTTTCTCGGCGGTGGAACGCCTTCCCTGTTCGGCACTGAATCGATTGCGGCCCTGCTCACGGGCCTTGCAGCGCGCCTGCCATTTGCGGCGGACGCTGAAATCACGATGGAGGCCAATCCTGGGACGGTCGAGCATGGCCGCTTCGAAGGCTATGCCGCGGCCGGCGTGAACCGCGTGTCGCTGGGGGCACAATCCTTCGATGCGGCGCGGCTCAAGGTCCTCGGTCGCATCCACGGACCCGAGGAGATCGGCATCGCGGTCTCTGAACTTCGCGCCGCGTCCATCGCCAACTTCAATCTCGACCTCATGTATGCGCTGCCCGAACAGACGATCGCGGGGGCGCTTGCGGATCTCGATTCGGCCATCGCGCTCGGACCCGCGCACCTGTCCCACTATCAGCTGACGCTGGAACCCGGCACGGCCTTCTATCGCCGCCCGCCCGCGCTGCCCGATGAGGACCAGGCCTTCGAGATGCAGCACGAGTGCCAGCGGTTGCTCGCCGCGGCGGGATTCGGGCAGTACGAGGTTTCGGCCTATGCGCAGCCCGGCCGGCAGTGCCGGCATAACCTCAATTACTGGCGTTACGGGGACTATCTGGGCATCGGAGCTGGCGCCCACGGCAAGCTGACCGTCGGCGATCGGATCATCCGCACCGAAAAGCCCCGCATGCCGCGTGATTACCTGCGGCGCTCGGCCGAAGGCCCCGGCAGCGAGGGCACGCGCCGTCCAGTGCCCGCGGCGGACCTGCCCTTCGAGTACATGCTGAACGCGCTGCGCCTCAATGAGGGCTTCACGCTTGCCGATTTCGAGCGTTCGACCGGGCTCGCCGCAGCGACAGTCGAGGCGCGGCTTGCAGTGCTCGCCGCCAGGGAGTTGCTTGCTGAAAAGGGCGGGCGATGGACGCCGACTGAGCTCGGATTCCGGTTTCTGAATGACCTGCAGGCAGCCTTCCTGCCAACTGGCGATGGGGTCGTCGGCCGCGGCGAGTTGTACACAGCGCCTTCCCGGCACGGGCCGTAGAGGGACTTTCGACACATTGTTACTGATGTGCCTTAACTGGACCTAGGTAACCCATTGTTCTTACTTGGGAAAAGTGCCTGATCAAAAATTAATCAATTCGTCATATATGCGCGTTCGCACGATTCGATGATCGTTGCTACTCCACTAATCCACAGAGTTATCCACACTATTTGTGGATAAAGCGAAAATCCTCACAGATTCGTGGACTTAGACGTCTGGATCGGTCGCCGACCAAGGGCTTTTTGCCTGGTGCCAGTCCTGATAGACTGCGCGCCCTTTTCGCAGGACCTCATCAGGATTGCAGTCATGAAGACGGACGTCCATCCGAAATACACACAAATTACCGTCACCTGCACCTGCGGGAACAAGTTCCAGACTCGTTCCACGCTCGGCACGAGCCTCGAAATCGAGGTCTGCTCGAACTGCCACCCGTTTTACACCGGCAAGCAGAAACTGCTCGACTCCGGTGGCCGCGTCGAACGCTTCCGCAAGAAATACGGCCTGAAATAAGCGCCTCGCCGGCCAGGCCGGTCAACTTTTCCCGCCCGGACGCGTCCAAGCTGGACCGGGAGATCTTCATGCCGAAGCTGACTGGCAAGTTCCATGCGCTCTGCGTTGCCCTGCTGCTCATCGCGAGCGCGACCAGCACCATTGCGGCCGAATCCGAGAAACCGAAGAAGCCAAGCCGCGAGGTCAGGGCGGCGCAGGCCATGCACGTCCAGATCACGCAGGCCATGGGCGTGCACGATGATCTCGAGTTGCAGGAATACGTGCAGCGGGTCGGCGAGAAGGTTGCCAGGGTCAGCGAGCGCCCCGAACTCGACTGGAAATTCACGATCGTCGATACCGACGACGTCAACGCCTTCGCAACCCAGGGCGGGTATGTCTACATCTCGCGCGGCATCCTGCCTTACATGCAGAACGAGGCCCAGCTCGCTGCGGTGCTGGGCCACGAGATCGGCCACATCACTGCGCGCCACCTGCAGGCGCAGAAGAAGAAGTCGACCATGGCGGGACTCGCGAGTGCAGCGACCGCAATTTTCACGGGCGTGCCCGCGCTTGCCGACCTGACCAACATGGCGGGCGCCGCGATCATCAGCGGTTATGGCCGCGAGGCGGAACTGGAAGCGGATCACCTCGGCGCGGGGTATCTCGCCAAGTCCGGATATAAGCCCGGCGCAATGATCGACGTGCTGTCGACGCTGAAGGACCAGGACCTGTTCGAGCGTGAGCGCGCGCGCCTGGAAAATCGCGAGCCGCATCTTTATCACGGCGTGTTCGCGAGTCACCCGGACAACGACACGCGCCTGCAGCAGGCTGTGGCAGCGGCTTCCGGCGTAGAGGCCAAGGCCACCGGCGACATCTCAAATGCCGACGGATTCCTGCGGGAGATCAGCGGGCTGCCGGTCGGCTCCAGCCGGCGCCAGGGCATGGTGCGTGAAAACCGCTTCTATCACGCGGATTTCCAGCTGACGATGGCTTTCCCGAAGGACTGGCAGGTCGTGAATGAGCCGCAGCAGATCCTGGCCATCGGCCCGAACAAGTCGCACTATCTGGAGATCCGGGCGCAGGCGCCGCCTTCAGACCTGACCGACCCGCGTGAATTCGCCCTGCGCGGGCTCGCCAATCGGCGCCTCGAACGCCCCGAGAGCCTCAAGATCAACGGCCTGAATGCCTGGACCGCCATCGTGCGCAACGATCCATCGCCGTACGGACAGTCCACCAACGTCCGCTACGTGATCATTTACTACAGCAATCTGATGTGGATATTCAAAGGCGCCAGCCGCTCGGGCACCGTGGCGCCCGCCGGCGATCCTCTGTTCCTGTCGGCCGCGCAGACATTTCGCCGTATGCGCGCCGGCGAATTTCCGCTTTCCGAGCCGTACCGCCTGCACATCGTGCGTGCCGTCGAGGGCGATACGATCGAGGAACTGGCAAAGAATTCGGCAATACAGAAGTATCCGGTCCAGCAACTGCGACTGTTCAACGACCTCTACCCCAAGGGTGAGCCGACACCGGGCGACTGGATCAAGGTGGTCGAGTAGCGCCCGCAATCGTCACCAACCGGTCTCGCGCATCCGGGCTGCGAGTGCCGAGAGCGCCTGGCCGCGATGGCTCCCGCGGTTCTTTTCCCGCGCCGGCAGTTCGGCTGCCGTGCGGCCGTCTCCGTCAACGACGAAAAGCGGATCAAATCCAAAACCGCCCGTTCCCCGCGGCTCGCGACCGATGCGTCCTACCCAGGCAGCTTCCGCAACAACAGGATGCGGATCTGCAGCAAAACGGATAAAGACCATCGCGCAGCGATAGCGCGCGCCGCGCCGCTCGTCGGGAATCGCCGCAAGCTCCGCCAGGAGCAGCGCGTTGTTGCCGGCTTCGCTCGCCGCGGGCCCGGAATAGCGTGCCGAATGAATGCCCGGCCGGCCGCCCAGCGCATCGACTTCCAGGCCGGAATCATCCGCGATGGCCGGCAATCCTGCCCCGGCTGCTGCGTGGCGTGCCTTGATCAGGGCATTAGCGATAAAACTCGCGCCATCCTCGACGGGCGGCGTGATTCCGAGTTCGCCCTGCGGGATCACCTCGAGCCCATGGCCGGCGAGAATTGCGCGCATCTCGGCGAGCTTTCCGGCGTTCCCGCTTGCGAGCACCACGCGCTTCATCGCCTGCGCCCGTTTCAGCCGGACCGCGCCTCGTTCTGGAGCGTGCAGAGCCTGCCGATGCCGGAGGCCGCGAGATCCAGCAGCGCATTGAGTTCATCGCGCCGGAATGCATGACCCTCCGCAGTGCCCTGCACTTCGATGAATGCGCCACCGGAATTCATCACCACATTCATGTCCGTCTCGGCTTCGGCGTCCTCGGCATAATCGAGGTCGAGGACGGAAGCGCCCCCGACGATGCCGACCGACACCGCCGCAATCTGGCCGTGCAGCGGACTGCGCTCGAACTGGCCGCGGCTGATCAACATATCGACGGCATCCGCCAGTGCCACGTAGCCGCCCGTGATCGCCGCCGTGCGCGTACCTCCGTCCGCCTGCAGCACGTCGCAGTCAATCGTGATGGTGCGTTCGCCGACCGCGCCGAGGTCGATGCAGGCGCGCAGCGACCTGCCGATCAGCCGCTGGATTTCCTGCGTGCGCCCGGCCTGCCGGCCGCGTGCTGCCTCGCGCGCGGACCGGGTATGCGTCGCGCGCGGCAGCATCCCGTACTCCGCGGTCAGCCAGCCGCGGCCGCTGTTGCGCAGGAAATGCGGCACGCCATTCTCGACGCTCGCCGTGCAGAGCACCCGGGTCGCGCCGAACTCGACGAGCACTGAACCCTCCGCGTGCGAGGTATAGCGGCGCGTGAATCGCACCGGCCGCAATTGGTCAGCCGCTCGCCCGCTCGCGCGCATTTCGGTCTCCTGAAAATCCGTCACATACGCCAGCAAAGGCCGGCGGCCGAGACATTGTCGCTGTGCGGGGCCGACGCGGTCATCGCGTGCTCCGCCAGCGCCTTGATCGAATCGCCGCAACTGCCATTGCCCGGCCGCCAGAATCCAGCGATCTCGGAATCCTTCAGATTGGACCAGATGCCGTCGGTGCAGACCAGCAGCACGTCGCCGTCAACCAGCGGCTGGCGCATTGATATCGACATCTCCGGCAGCGACGGTTCGCCACCCAGGCAGCACTCGACGTAGTTACGCATCGGGTGGGCGGGGATTTCATCCTCGCGGATCGTGCCGTCGCGCAGCAGCTGTTCGACATGACTGTGATCGCGCGTGCGCGCGACCACCGCACCGCCACGCAGGTGATAGACGCGGCTGTCGCCGACATGCGCCCACCATGCCTCGCCACGCTGTACCAGGCAGACGGCGCAGGTCGCGCGCGGGCGCAGGTCCATCGGCAGCTTGACGCCGATCGAGACAATCGCCGAATGCGCGCGACCCAATGCCAGGTGCAGGAAGCCGAGCGGGTCGAACAGCGGCTTCGAAAGGCTGTTGAACATCTCGAGCAGGATCCGGCAACCGGTTTCCGCGGCGCGCGCACCGTGAGCGTGGCCGCCCATGCCATCCATCGCAACCAGCAGCGCCGAACCGTCGCCGACCGCAACTGCGGTGCGATCCTGGTTGTCCTCGCGATCGCCCATGAGGCTGACGTCCGCAAACTCGAACTGCACGTGCCCCCCTGAAATCAGCCGCACCGGCCCCGTCTGTTAGACTGCCGCGCAGCTTACAACACCGGCTCGCGACCGGCCCCGGGGATGCAGTACAAATGTTAAAGAGCATGACTGGCTTCGCCCGCAGTGAGCGGACGACGGCACTGGGCGTGCTCGCCTGGGAGCTGCGCGGCGTCAATCACCGCTATCTCGAGGTGGGCCTGCGGGTACCCGAAGAGCTGCGCAGTGCCGAGGCTGAATTCCGCCAGGCGATCGCCACGGTCGCACGTCGCGGCAAGGTGGACGCGACGCTTTACCTGCGCCCGGCCAACCCTGGTCCACGCGAATTGCAACTCGATGACCTGCTGCTCGATCGGCTGGTCGAGGGCGCCTTGCTCGTGCAGCGCCGGCTGGGCACGGCCGGCCACATCGACGCCGTTGACTTGCTGCGCTGGCCCGGCGTGATCCGCGAGCCGGAGCGCGACACGGCACCGCTCGCCGACGCAGCCCGGGGGCTGCTTGCGGAGGCGTTGATGGGTTTCCAGGCTACGCGCGCGAACGAGGGCGAACGCATCGCGGAGATGCTCACGACCCGCGCCCGGGCCGTACAGAGGATTTCAAAGCAGGTCGCCGCCAGATTGCCCGAAGTACATGCGCGCATCCACGTACGGCTGCAGGAACGCCTGGCGGCGTTGACTGGCGAAGGCAATCCAGAACGCCTCGAGCAGGAAATCACGATCCTGCTTCAGAAGATGGACGTCGCCGAGGAGCTGGACCGCCTGCAAAGCCATGTGGAAGAAATGACCAAGGCGCTCACCGCCGAAGAAGCGGTCGGCCGCAAGCTCGATTTCCTGATGCAGGAATTCAACCGCGAGGCCAATACCCTGTCGTCAAAGTCGCAGGACGTCGAGACGACGCGATCCGCCGTGGAACTCAAAGTATTGATCGAGCAGATGCGCGAGCAGGTGCAGAATGTCGAGTAACATCCGCCTGCGTTTCTTGCCGTCCAGATTGGCTTGATGCCGTACTGAGCCGTGTTAAGGTGTTTCGATCAATTCTTCCTGGAGGGAACACATGAAATTTCTGACTAATCATCTGAATAGGCTTTTTTGCACGATTCTGCTGGTCGGGGGCATCGCGGGCGCGCTCCCTGCCCAGGCCGCTTACAATTATACGACCATTGATTACCCGGGCGCGGTAGCCACCCAAGTATTCGGAGTCAATAGCCAGGGAAATATCGTCGGCACGGCGTCTGACGGCATCGCGAGCATTGGCTTTGTCTACAACCCCAGGACTGCGATCTTCACTGTCCTGCCCAACTTCCCGGGCCTGGACACCAGTGCGATCGGCATCAATGAGCCTGGAGTCGTGGTCGGCGCTGTGACCGACTTGAACACGTCCTTCCAGAGCGGGAGCATTCTTGATAAGGGTGCGTTTACCATCTTCGATCATCCGGGTTCATCGTTTTTCACCGTGGCCAGAGGCATCAACGACCCGGGACTCATCACCGGGTATGCAGACACGGACGGGGGCAACACGGTCTCCGGCTTCATCTATGACCGCAAGCTCAACAGCTTCATCGATTTCCTGCCGTCCCCTAACTTCACGATTGCGCATGGGATCAACAACAAGGGTGAAGTCGTCGGCAACGTCTTTTATTCTGCCGACGAAGCGTTCCCCGGGTCTGCCCCGGGCCAGTACGGCTTCCTCCGGCGCAAGAACGGAGCCATTACTTTGTTCAGGGTGAATGGCGGCCAGACCCGCGCGCGAGGCATCGCAGAATCTGGTCTCATTACGGGCAACTACAATGATGGCGCCACCCAAAGGGGATTCGTTACATCCTTGTCGAGCCAGTCCGGCTTCCAGTCGGTAACCGTACCTGCCGCCAGGCTGCTGGACGTACCCGGCGCAACCGTGACCTTTCCGGAGGGCATCACCAACTCAGGGGACGTCGTCGGAATCTGGTTTGATGCAAGCGGGAACCTGCACGGTTTCCACGCAAAGCCGACGGATTAAGAATCGCAGAGGGCGCCCTGCACCGAGGGATGCTCGACCTGGAACCCCGGCGCTGTGCCGGGGTTTCTTTTTCTGCCGGAAATCAGTGCCGGGTCGCAGGTTCGCAGTCATTGCGCGCGCGCTGGGGGAGGAGGAATCAGCGCCGCGACGATCAGACAATAACTGCGAGCCTGCGACCCGGCACCGCTCTCGCGGGACTCATGACTCGATGCGCTTGGCGATCACGACCACTTCCGGCAGGGTCACTGCCGCGGATGAGGCCAGGATGTCACGCTCGTAGATGACTTTCTGGTCGAGCGCCAGGCCACTGCTGACCACGCCGGCGAGTGTGGCTACCAGCACCGCCGCGAGACCCGTGTTCCGGATCGTCGAATAACTGTTCATGACTTTCTCCTGTGTTTCGGTTTACAAAAAGGTCCAAAAAGCGCTGTCAATGTTCGATTGAGACTTTGGACTCGCCGTGCGCTTTCAACAAACGTGATATCTGATGCCGGGTTAAGGGAATCTTCTCCTGCACCAGGGCCGCAACCGGCTGCAGCCGCGGCCGCGGACCGAAACCGCCACCCGCTATCAGGTCCGCCTGGCGCCGCTGGCCCTCGGCCAGCATGTCCAGAAGGGTCAGAAAACCTTCCAAATGCCCTTTCATGTCTGTTCTCCTCGGTTCGGGCGGAGCGGGCACTGCGCCCTTCCGTCCCTGTTCGGGATAGACTTTGCGACCAGGGTGTTTTTCGAACAAACGCATTAACTCAAGCCCGGTTAAGGGAAACTTCTGGTCGCTTCCGCCTACGGCCGATTGCCCCTCAATGCGCTTCGCGTCTTCGAGGCCGTCGCCTCGCGCCTGAGTTTTTCCGAGGCTGCGGAAGCCCTGAATGTGACGCCGGCTGCAGTCAGCCAGCAGATCAAGGTGCTCGAGGAATACCTGCAGGTGCCGGTGCTGCGTCGCAGCGGCCGCAAGGTGGAATTGACGCCCGAGGGCGCGCGCCTCCTGCCCGGCGTCCGCGCAGGGCTCGATTCACTGGTGGTGGCGCTGCGTGAAATGCGGATGATGCGCGCCAGCGGAACCATCAATGTCAGCACGCTGGCTTCGCTGATGCAGAAATGGATGACCCCGCGCCTGCATCGCCTGCATGCCAGGTTTCCCGATCTGCAGGTGGACTGGCACACGGCGCGCGAGGCCGTCGATTTCACGCGCAGCGATTTCCATGCGGCCGTTCGCCTCGGCGAGGGTCAGGCGCCCGGGCTCGACTACGAAAAGCTGATGGATGAGTGGCTGGTCGTCGTCGCTTCGCCCGAACTTTACAAGCGTCACGGCTCGATTGACGATCGCGAGAGTCTCGCAGGCATTCCCATGCTGCAAGCCAGGGACGAGCCCTGGTCCCGCTTCGAGAAGAGCGCCGCGCCGACGCCCTGGCCCGCCGGCCCGACGATCATCGACGATTCGGTTAGCGTGCTGTCGGCGGTTATTGAAGGGCTCGGTTACGCGCCCGCACGCTGGTCGATCGCGGCGCATGACCTGCAGGCTGGCCGCCTGATGCTCGCCAGCAAAACCATTGTCCCGTCACGATTCCGCTACTGGTTCGTCTGCCCGCCCTCGTATTCCGACATGCCGATGGTCTGCGCGCTGCGCGAGTGGCTCAAGGAAGAGGCCGCCGCGTTCCAGACGCCCCAGAGCTGGCTCGACAAGCGCTGAGGAATCCGTCGTGGCGAACCGTGGTCATCTGTACGTCATTGCGGCGCCTTCCGGCGCCGGCAAGACGAGCCTGATGCGCGCGTTGCTGGAGCGGCGGCCGGAATTGTCGTTTTCCGTCTCCTGCACGACGCGTGCGGCCCGTTCGCACGAGCAGGAAGGGCGCGACTATCACTTTGTGAGTCGCGCGGAATTCGATCGGCTGATCCAGGCCGGCGAATTCATCGAGCATGCCGACGTGTTCGGCAATTTCTACGGCACGCGCCGGGCCACGATCGAATCGGCTCTCGCCGAAGGTCGCGACCTGATACTCGAGATCGACTGGCAGGGTGCGAACCAGGTGCGCAGGCGCCTGCCCGAGGCGATCCAGATATTCATCCTGCCGCCGTCGCGGGCCGAGCTCGAAGAACGGCTCCGCAAGCGCGCTACCGACAGCCCGGAGGCTATCGCACGCAGGCTCGCCGAGTCGGTCAGCGAGATGTCGCATTGGAGCGAATTCGACTTTGTCGTCGTCAACCGGAATTTCGACCAGGCGCTGGCGGAACTGGAGGCCATATTCGACGGCCGTGGCGAAGCGAGCAGGCGGGACCGCCCCGGACTGGCCGGGCTTGTGAACCAGCTCCTGGAATCTCCAATCTGACAGGCTGAACTGCTTCACATTGCCACCAGCGGGAGCTATTCCGGGCCGCTCGAACGGCTAGAATTGGGGCGCCATCAGCAGGAGCGTTCACATGGCCACCAAGTCGGGGGGAACGGACAAGCCCACCGCAGCGAAGAAGCGCTGGCATGCCGTTTCCGTCAAGTCGAGCTCAGGCGCATGCGCCGCCGCGACCGCTGCCCAGGATCAGCGCTGGTTGTCCCGCGAAGCCCCGCAGTTGCCGTTACCCGGCTGCACCCGGCCGGACACCTGCCGCTGCACCTACCGGCATCACGAGGACCGGCGCGGCGAAGGGCGCCGCGCTGAGGACACAGACGCCTTCCGGCGCCCGTCCACGGTCAAGGTCGAGCGCCGCAGCCACTACGATCGCCGCAAGCGGACCGACGAATAGTTGGCCGGGAAGGCCCTGGATCCGGTATGATTTCGGGTCCAGTTGTTTGAAATATCGGTCTTTTCCCATGGCCCGCATCACCGTCGAAGATTGCCTGCACAGCATCGACAACCTGTTCGACCTGGTTCTGCTGTCCGCCAAGCGCGCACGTCAGCTCGCCAACGGCGCGGAAGCCCGCGTCGAGTGGGAGAATGACAAGCCCACGGTGGTGGCGCTGCGCGAGATCGCGGACGGCAAGGTCACCATGGACCTGCTCTCCGAGCCCGATCCCGAGCCGGAGCCGGAGCTGATCCCGGAGAACCCGATGGACCTCAGCGTCGATTTCCGCGCACCGCAGCTCGGCCTGGGAGACTGACCGCAGGGCGCGAGCGCCGATGAGCTACGCGTCCTCCATCCTCGGGCTGCTGCCTGGCGGAAGACGCGCTCCCGGAATCAGCCAGCTCGTTTCCAAGATCGAAGCCTACCTGCCGCCCGACCAGGTCGAGCGGGTGCGCGAAGCCCATGAGTACGCGGAAGCCGCCCACGCCGGCCAGAAGCGGCATTCAGGCGAGGCTTACATCACGCATCCGATCGCCGTCGCCGACATCCTGGCGGACCTGCACATGGACGGCGCGACATTGGCGGCGGCAATCCTGCACGATGTCGTCGAGGACACGCCTTCATCGGCCGCCGAAGTCGAGCAGCGCTTCGGCAAGGAAATCGCAGAACTCGTCGACGGCGTCACCAAGCTCGACCAGGTCCAGTTCAAGAGTCGCAAGGAAGCGCAGGCCGAGAGCTTCCGCAAGATGATCCTCGCGATGGTGCGCGACATCCGCGTGATCATGGTCAAGCTCGCGGACCGCACCCACAACATGCGCACTCTGTCCTCCATGCCGCCGGAGAAGCAGAGGAGCGTCGCCCGCGAGACGCTCGACATCTACGCGCCGATTGCCAATCGGCTCGGCATCCACTCGATCAAGCTGGAACTCGAGGAGCTCGGATTCCGCACCCTCTACCCGCATCGCTATCGCGTCATCGAGCGCGAACTGAAGCGCGCGCGCGGCAACCAGCGGGAGTTCCTGCCCAAGATCGTGAAGGCGCTGCGCCAGACATTGACAGTCGGAAAAGTGGTCGGGCGCGTCGAAGCGCGCGAAAAGCACCTGTTCAGCGTCTACATGAAGATGCGTCGCAAGCGCCTGCCCCTCGCGCAGGTCATCGACATGTTCGGCGTTCGCATCGTCGTCGGCAGCGTGGACGATTGCTACCGGGTACTGGGGCTCGTGCACGGCCTGTACCGTCCCATGCCGGGCCGCTTCAAGGACTACATCGCGATCCCGCGCGTCAACGGTTACCAGTCGCTGCACACGACGCTGTTCGGGCCAAACAGCATGCCGATCGAGGTGCAGATCCGCACCGAGGACATGCATCGCATGGCGGAATCCGGCATCGCTGCGCACTGGCAATACAAGACCGGCGAAAACGACGGGGAGGCCCAGCAGGTCCGTGCGCGTGAGTGGCTGCAGGGCGTCATGCAGCTCCATGACGGCTCGGCCGAGGAGCTCCTGGAAAGCGTCAAGGTCGACCTGTTCCCGGACAAAGTCTACGTATTCACGCCCAAGGGCGACATCATGCGGCTCCCGCGCGGCGCCACCTGCGTGGATTTCGCCTTCGCAGTGCACACCGGAGTCGGCCAGCGCTGTGTCGCGGCCAAGGTGGACCGGCGCCTCGTGCCGCTGCGCACGGTGCTGCGCAACGGCCAGACGGTCGAAATAATCACCGCCAAGGGCGCGCATCCGAACCCCGCCTGGGTCAGCATCGTCACGACCGCCAAGGCACGATCCGCGATCCGCCAGTACCTGCGGAATCTGAAGCGCGGCGAAGCCGCCGAACTCGGCAGCCGCATGCTCAACCAGGCGCTCGAGGAGTTCAAGCTGTCACTGAAGACCCTGCCTGACGGCCGTCTCGATGAAGTCGCGCGCTCATTGTCGCTGAAAGACGGCGCCGAGTTGCTCGAGAAGATCGGCCTCGGCGAACGCCTCGCGCGATTGATCGCGCGGCGCTTGCTGCCCGGCGATGAGGAACGGCCGGAAAGCGGCCCGCAGCCGCCGCTTGCGATCGCCGGCACCGAGGGCCTGGTCGTCAGTTATGCGCGCTGCTGTTTCCCGATTCCATTCGATGCGATCGTTGCCTATCTTTCCAGCGGCCGCGGCATCGTGGTCCATCGCGAGATCTGCTCGAATGTCGCGGCATTCGGCAAGCAGCCCGACAAGTGGATCCCCGCAGTCTGGCACAAGGAGCAGCAGCGGCTGTTCAACGCGGGACTCATCATCGAGGTTACCAACCGCATGGGCATCCTCGCGCAGGTCGCGACAAAGATCGCCGACGAACACAGCAACATCATCCACGTCAATGTCGATTCTTCGCAGGGCGAGCTGTCCACCATCCTGTTCGAGGTCCAGGTTCGCGACCGCGCCCACCTTGCGCGCCTGATACGCGCGATCCGCGGCATGACGGACGTCCTGAAAGTCGAACGGAGCCTCGCATGAAACGCAGCATTTTCCACAGTGACCGCGCACCGAAGGCGATCGGGCCGTACTCGCAGGCGGTCGGTGCAGGCGGCGCTGTGTACCTCTCCGGCCAGGTCGCGCTCGATCCGGCAACCGGGCAGCTGGTCACAGGCGGCTTCGAAGCGGAGGCGCGGCGCGTATTCGAAAACCTGAGGGCCGTGGCCGAGGCGGCGGGTTCAAGTCTGGCCGCTGCGGTGCGGGTGACCGTTTACCTGACTGACTTCGCGCAGTTTCCGGTCGCGAACAAGGTGATGGCGGAATATTTCAGCGAGCCGTATCCCGCGCGAGTGACGATCGGCGTCGCCGCGCTCCCGCGGGGCGCCGCGATCGAGGTCGATTGCATACTGGTGCCGTGACGCCCCGGACACGGCCTGTCACTTCCCTGCGCGGCGTCGGTCCGGCGCTCGCCGGGCGCCTGGCGAAGCTCGGCATCGAGACCGTCACCGATCTGCTGTTCCTGCTGCCCAACCGCTACGAGGATCGCACGCATGTCGTGCCAATCGGTTCCTTGCGGCCCGGGGCGCGCGTCGCGATTGAAGGCGAGATCGAGCTGGCGGAAGTGGTCTTTCGCCGGCGCCGCACGCTGCTCGTGCGCCTCTCCGACGGCACGGGTTTCCTGACGCTGCGATTTTTCTACTTCACCGGCGCACAACAGCAGCAGCTCGCGCGCGGCACGCGCCTGCGCTGCTTCGGCGAGATTCGCCGTGGGCCGGTCGGACTCGAGATCGTGCATCCCGAGTACCGGCTCGCCGATGCCCCGGACAAGCAGGCGGTCGTGGATGCGCTGACGCCGGTCTACCCGGCGACCGAAGGCATTCAGCAGGGCCGGCTGCGGAATCTGACTGCGCAGGCGCTCGGCGCACTCGCGGATGGCGAGTTGCCCGACCTGTTGCCGCCCGAGGTGCAGCGCGAACTGAAATTGCCGGGCCTGCGCGAAGCGCTGCAATTCCTGCATCGCCCGCCGCCGGCGGCACGCCTCGAACTGCTCGAGTCCGGCCGTCATCCTGCACAACGCCGCCTGGCATTCGAGGAACTGCTCGCGCACCAGCTCAGCTTGCGCGCGCTTCGCAACGACATTCGCCGCGATCCGGGCTGGCCGCTTGCGTCCCCCGGAAAGCTCGCGGCAAGACTTCTGGAAACGATCGGCTTCCCGCTGACGGCGGCCCAGCAACGGGTCGCCGCCGAAATCAGGGCCGATCTCGCGGCTGCAAGCCCGATGCTGCGTCTCGTGCAGGGCGATGTCGGCTCGGGCAAGACCATCGTCGCGGCGCTCGCCGCACTGACGGCGATCGAGGCGGGCTGCCAGGCAGCGCTGATGGCGCCCACCGAACTTCTCGCCGAGCAGCATGTGCAGAATTTCACGCGCTGGCTCGCGCCACTGGGCATCGCGCCCCTGTTGTTGACCGGGCGCCTGGGCGCAAAGGCCCGGCAGGCAGCGATCGAGGCGGCTTCCAGCGGAGAGCGGCAACTCGTGATCGGCACGCATGCGCTGTTTCAGGAGGGCGTTCGCTTCGCGCGCCTTGCGCTCGTGGTCGTGGATGAACAGCACCGCTTCGGAGTGCACCAGCGGCTCGCGTTGCGCGACAAAGGCGCATCCGGCCGCTACCCGCACCAGTTGATCATGACGGCGACGCCCATTCCCCGCACGCTTGCGATGACGGCTTATGCCGATCTCGACGTCTCTGTGATCGACGAACTGCCGCCAGGCCGTACACCCGTGCAGACCGTCGTGATGCCGGATTCCCGCCGCGAGGAGATCGTGGGTCGCATCCGCACTGCCTGCCTGCAGGGACGCCAGGCCTATTGGGTCTGCCCGCTGATCGAGGAATCGGACCTGCTGGAGGCGCAGGCTGCCGAGGACACGGCCGCAGCTCTTGCCAAGGCCCTGCCGGAAATCGCCGTCGGACTCGTGCACGGTCGCATGCCGGCCACGGCCAAGGAACGCGCCATGGCGCGCTTCAAGGCGGGGGAAATTGGACTACTGGTAGCGACCACAGTCATCGAGGTCGGCGTGGACGTGCCGAATGCGAGCCTGATGGTCATCGAGAACGCCGAGCGCATGGGCCTTGCCCAGCTGCACCAGTTGCGCGGCCGCGTCGGGCGCGGGACCCAGGCCAGCAGCTGCCTCCTGCTGTATCACGCGCCCCTGTCCGGGCATGCGAAGGAGCGCCTTGCGGTGCTGCGCAATACCAACGACGGATTTGAAGTCGCGCGCCGCGATCTCGAGTTGCGCGGGCCCGGCGAACTGCTCGGCACCCGCCAGACCGGCCTCATGCAACTCAAGGTCGCCGACCTGATACGAGATGCCGACCTGCTGCCAAGGGTCCAGGCGATTGCGGACGTGATGGAGCGCGCGCATGAGGCTAACATTGCCGCACTGAAGCGCCGCTGGATCGGCGCTTCCACGCGCTACGGCAAGGTCTGACACGTGCAATCGGCGGCCATGCAGGATGAACGAAAACTGCTGCGCTGGAGCGGGAGTCTCGAGGACTTTGTGCCGGCTCCGGTGACGGCAGCAGCGGCCTGGCTCACTGAACCGGGACTTCTGACCGAGCGCCTGCGAGCCTGTTGCAGAGGCAGGCAGGGCCTCGTCGTCGTCTCCGAACGCGAAGCACCGCTCGCGACGGCGGAATCAGCATTGCTGCAGGCGCCGGGAAACTCCGCGTTCGTGCGGGAAATCGAACTGACCTGCGACGGCCGGCCCTGGGTCTTCGCGCAGAGCCTGATTCCGCTCACGACCATTGCCCGGCATGGCTGGCTTTCGCGGCTCGGCGATGCCGCGCTCGGCGAGCGCCTTGCGGCGTCGCCCGAACTCAAGCGCGGCCCGCTCGAATTCGCGCGCCTGACCCCCGGCGTCGCGCTGTTCCATCGCGCGTTGCGCGAGAGCGCCGACCCGCCTGACGAACTGTGGGCGCGCCGCTCGTGGTTCGCCCTGGACGGCGCCCGCCTGCTGGTCCAGGAAGTGTTCCTGCCTGAGGCGCTGGAATGAGTGCCGAGCTGCGCCCGCTGCCGCCACGGAAGCGTCGGCGCGACCCGAAATACAAGCCGGACTACAAGCCGAATTACGCGCGCGACGCGGCGCTTGCGCTCGGCAGGACACTGCGCGAGTACGCACTCCTGATCCGGCTGCACCGGCCGATCGGCATCTGGCTCCTGATGTGGCCGGCACTGTGGGCGCTGTGGATCGCGGGCCAGGGCAGGCCCGGCCAGAAGGTCCTGATGCTGTTTCTCGCCGGAATCTTCGTGATGCGCTCCGCCGGCTGCGTGATCAACGACTATGCAGACCGGGATTTCGATCCACGGGTCCAGCGCACACGCGACCGGCCGCTCGCCGCAAAGCGTGTCGCGCCGGGAGAGGCGCTCGTTCTGTTCATCGTGCTGGGACTCGTCGCGACCTGGCTTGCGATTCAGCTCGAGCCGCTTGCGCGCCTCTACGCCGCGGCTGGCGGGCTGCTCGCCGTGACCTATCCCTGGCTCAAGCGCTACGTGTACCTGCCGCAGTTCTACCTGGGGGCCGCATTCGGCTGGTCCATCCCGATGGCCTTTGCTGAAATCACCGGCGAAGTGCCGAGGATCGCCTGGCTGCTGCTTTCCTCGGTCGTGCTGTGGGCGGCCGTCTACGACACGATGTACGCGATGGTGGATCGCAAGGACGATCTCCGCATCGGAGTCAAGTCCACCGCCATCCTGTTCGGCGATGCGGACCGCGTAATCATTGGCGTGATGCAGCTGATGGCGCTGTTCGCCCTTTGGCTAGTCGGCGATGAGGCCACCCTCGGCCCCTGGTATCGCACGGGCCTCGCTGCCGGCGCCGCGTTCTTCGTGTACCAACAGTGGCTGATCCGCGATCGCGAGCCTGAAGCCTGCTTCCGGGCCTTCAACAACAATCACTACTTCGGGCTCATCGTGTTCGTCGGGCTCGCGCTCGATTACCTTTATCGCGGCTGATCGGCCTCAAGCACGCGCGACTGC
>JAQBHG010000098.1:0-21892 GCA_032127975.1 Steroidobacteraceae bacterium | reverse complement strand
CTTGAGGCCGCGCATGGCCTCGGCCGGCTTCTTGTCAGCGTGCGGGATCGGCGGCGGTAATTCCGTAATGGTGTCGTCGTCTTCCTTGCGGGTGTCGACGACCACGTGCCGGCAATGGGCACGCAACGCGTCGATTTCCTCCTGGTTGCGGATGTGAAAGCCCTGGAACAGGAAGGGTGTCTCCAGCCACGGGCGATCGAGTTCGGACACATACATGCCGACCTCAACTTCCCCGACGGAGACTTTTCGGTACCTGGGCAAGGGCCTGCATTCCGCAACTGGCGGGCGACAGGGGCACAGTGACAAAAAGGGCGAAAAACGAGCGTGACGGGCGGCGCAAAAATTATGACAAACCGCCTTTTCCGGCGGTTCCGGCTTGGCTGGATGGCATGCCCGGGGGCCGGCAGAAAAGAAAACGGCGGCCCCGAGGGGCCGCCGTCCGTTCAAGCGCCAGCAGCAGCGGCTACTTGCCGAAGCTCCTGCGGTAAGTCACGCCGATCGTGCGCGGCTGGTTGGTCAGGAAGCCGACGCGCGCGACGCGTCCACGCTCCTGGTCGAGACCGAGTCTTGCCGATTCGTCCGCGATGTTGTTGATGAACAGCGCCGCCTCCCAGTCGTCGGCGCGCACGCCGAAGCGCAGGTTGGCGATGTCGTACTCTGGCAACAGCGGATCGAAGGTGACACTCAGGATGCTACTGGCCCCGTAACTGGTCGCGGTTTTCGGAGTTCCGTCAGCGTTGTAGATCATCGAGTTGAACGTCCCGAAGCCGGATGCCTGATCCGCCACTTGCGTGTAACGGTCACCGACGTGCTGGTAAGAGGCGGTCAGATAGCCCTCCAGCCTGTCGGTCAGCGGCCATTTGTAGGTCGCGTTCGCGGACATCTGAAACTCCGGTGCCACAGGCTGCCGGTAGCCGGCCACGGTTGCCCCGACGATTGTCGAATCGAACTCCGAATTCATCATGGTCGCCGACAGGCCGAAATCAAAGCGATCCGTCGGCTGTGCCGCCAACTCGATTTCGACACCCTGCGAATGCGCCTTCGGCACATTGAGCACGATGCGGGACGAGCAGGTGCCCGCCAAAACTACCGCCTGCAGGTCGTCGATCTCCGCGCGGTACGCGGACACGTTGAACTGAGCACGCCCGCCCGCGAAGCCAATCTTGGCGCCGAGTTCGTAATTCCACAGATTCTCGTCCCCGAATTTGGGCCGACCGTTGAAGGTCGCCAGGTCCGCGGGAGAGCACAGGCCCGTATTCAGCGGGTCATTGATACCGCCAAGGCGGAATCCCTCGGATGCCTGTGCGTTCAGCTGCACATTCTCATTGACATCGTAAGAGAACAGCACGCGCGGCAGGAAGCCATCCGAACTCGTTGAACCGGGACCATCGCTCGGGTCCGCGAAAAGGCCTCCGAACGTCAATACGCGATCTTCCTTGAAATCAAAGTACCGACCGCCGACCGTCAAAGTGGCTTTCTCGCCCAAGCTGATATTGACTTCGCCAAACGCCGCGTACTGCGTGAACTTGTATGGAATGTCCGAAAAGAAGGGCATATCGTCGACCGGCGCGCCAAGGTCAGTGCTATGGAGGCCACAGGGCAGGCCGCCGGGGCAAAGCAGTTGATCCACGAGCGCGTCGTAACCCGGCGTCGGCAGTTGCTGGCCGTAATGCCGCTTGATGTCACTGTAAAAGGCACCCCCGACCCACTGGAATCCACCGTCGTATTCGGAGGCGACACGCAATTCCTGCGTGAACATCTTGACCTTCGTCGCATCGTGTAGCGGCGAATCCAACCGGATCTGGTTTCCGGTGCCGCCTAGATTGAAGTACGTGACGCTGCCGCTCAGCTGCGTCGCATCACGAATCACAAGGATGTCGCGGTCCGTGTAGGAACTGATCGACGTCAGTGTGTGGTTACCGAAACCGGCCTCGATCGTCAGGTCGGCAAGTGTAAACTCGTCCTTGAATTTCTCCTGCAACTGGGTGAACTGCTCCCGGTCCTCCAGTGTTACACGCGGCTCGGTCGTCGTGAACGGATTCGCCAGCATGTTCCACACGTCGGTACGGTTGTAGCCATCCATGTCCACTTCCTGATAGATCACGCGCGGCGTGATCGCCAGGTTTTCATTAGGCTCGAAGCGCATCGCAACGCGCGCACCCGAGCGCGTGCCGCCATTGACGTCTTGATTCTTCGAGCCGCCGGGTTGCACCGCGTCGATGAAACCCGGGATGTCCGAGTAATATCCGACCACGCGCAACGCCGCCGTGCTCCCCATTGGCATGTTAAACATGCCACTCACGTTGCCGCCGGTGGCGCCGCCGTCGATCGAGTTGCCGGTCACTTCAACATCGCCGTAGCTGCCGCTCAAATCCGGCTGGTTGCTGATGTAACGCACCGTGCCACCCACCGAGCCGGAGCCGAACAGGGTGCCCTGCGGGCCACGCAGCACTTCGACGCGGTTCAGGTCGTAAAGCTCGAGATCGGGCGTGAACAAAGACAGAGAGATCGCCGACTCATCCATGTAGACGCCGACCTGCTCCTTGACGCCCGGCAGGTCGCGGTCGATCTTGCCGCCCGAGGTACCGCGAATCGCAATCTGGCTCTGGCCGGGGCCGAGATTCAGGACTGTGAAGCCCGCGACGTTTCTCGCGATGTCCTCGATGTTCGCGGCACCCGCATTGCGAAGCTGCTCGCCGCTGCGCGCGCTGATTGCAAATGGCACGTCCTGCATCGACTCGGCGCGCTTGCGCGCGGTGACCATGATTTCACCGAGTACGGTCTCCGCGAAGGCTGCATGACCCAGTGCGAGCGCTACCGCTGCTGCCACCAACGAAGCCGGTCGCGACCAGGAATTGCTGTTCATCGTCATTGCCCCTATTGCTGCCCAGCATCCCCGGGCGTGTTGTTATGTCGCAGTTTCCCCGTAAAGCGATTTTCCCGCAAGTCCGCCCGCGCGTTGCAGGATAGCAACGCATTGCGGGAGGTGCCAAATGCACCCCGGAATGGTGGGCCCGCTGGGATTCGAACCCAGGACCAAGGGATTCACGTTGCCCCGCCGTTTCCGGCGGGCGCGGACTATCTCTTCACCCGCGGCGCTTCTTGCCGTGAGGGTGCGGGACGCTCTTGCCTGTCATCAAGGGCACTGGAAGCCCTCAGGTAGTCTCTGCACCTTCCGGCGGTGCACCGCCGGCTTGGCTCAGGATCGCCATCAGCCGCCCAAGGCGCTGGAAGGTTTCCCTGAATTCATCCCGTCCACTCGATCCCTTTCGGGGTCGAGGCACCTTTCCCAAAAAGATGAGTCCCCTGCTCTAACCGCTGAGCTACAGGCCCCGCGAAAGTCTATCAAAATAGCGGCCGGACACCGTTACGAATCATTCTCATTTGGCCTGAATTCTCGCGCCCGACGCCCGGACTTGAGACAATGACGGGATAGATCAGGGAGGCACCCCAAGTCCCCCCAACTCAGGAGCCGTAACGATGATCGATGAGAAGATTTCCAGGCGCCGACTGCTGCAGGGCGCACTCGCAGGCCTCGCCGCAGTGCCCGCGGTCACGCTGATTGCCCGCAGCGCCAACGCTGCGGAATCGCTGTCCGAAGACGACGCAACGGCCAAGTCGCTGGCCTATGTCGGAGACGCCGGCAAGGTCGATCCGAAGACCAACCCGACCTACAAGCCGGGCCAGTATTGCGCCAACTGCATCCAGTACACCGGACAGGCGGGCGCTGCCGATGGTCCCTGCAATATCTTCCCGGGCAAGACCGTGAAGGCCAAGGGATGGTGCAAAGTCTGGGTCCTGAAGCCAGGCGCCGAGCTCGGCTGAACACAGGCTCATTTTCGATTCAAGAGCCCGGCGGCCCCTTGGCGCCGGGCTTTTTCATTCAGTCAGGGTTCAGCGCGCCGCGACGAGACTCAAGCCGTCGGTACCGGCCGCCGGCGGACCTTCCGGCCCCGGCAGACTGGGGTGCCACGGGTCCGGGCGGGCCGGCGGCGGTCGGGCCGGCTTTCGGGTAATTAGGGGACGTTTCCCTCTGCCTGGAGGAAAAGGGTAGCGTCCCCTTTACCCCAAGTCCCGCCCGCTTCTTTATTATCAAGAGCTTGCAATCCGAGAGCCGCATGACGCCGGCTCGATCATGTCCAAAACCAAGAAAACCCGACAATTCCGGAGTGGGACTTGAACGATCCACGCATTCGCTACCGGCCACGTGCCTCGGCGCCACCGCCCGCAGATGGCGAGCGCCTGCAGAAAGTGATGGCCGATGCCGGCGTTGCCTCGCGTCGTGATTGCGAACTCGCCATTCGCGCGGGCCGCGTGCGCGTCAATGGCCGGCGCGTCACCGCGCTGCCCTGCCTGGTGGAACCAGGCGCTCTCATCGAACTCGATGGCGTCGTCATCGACACGCGCCGCCGCTCGGCCATCAAGGAACGCGATCGCGTCTACCTGATGCTGAATAAACCGCGCGGCGTCATCTCGACCGCCAGCGATCCGGAAGGCAGGCCGAATGTCGTTGCATTCGTCGCGCCCGCGGTGCCGCAAGGCGAGCGCGTTTATCCGGTGGGCCGCCTCGACGCGGATTCGACCGGGCTGGTGTTGCTCACCAATGACGGCGAACTGGCGCATCGCCTGGCGCACCCACGCCACGGTGTCGCCAAGGAATACCGCGTCACCGTGCAGGGGCAGCTCGGTCCGGAGATCCTCGCGCGGCTCTCGAAGGGCCTGTATCTCGCCGACGCCAATGACCCCGCGCGCGGTGCGAAGCGCGCGCGGCCCGAGCGGCTGCGCGTACTGCATCAGAAGAAGGATCGCAGTCGCGGCGATCTGTCGCTCGTCTCCGTGACCCTGCGCGAGGGCCAGAATCGGGAGATTCGCCGATTGTTCGCGCGGGTCGGCGCCAAGGTGCGCAGGCTCGAGCGCGTAGCACTCGGGCCGCTGCAGCTTGGCAGCCTGGCGACCGGCCATTACCGGCGCCTGCGCACCCCCGAAATTGAAGCACTGAAACAATCGGTCGGCCTGCACGAGGCGGCGGCAGCTTCGCGCCCGGCCCGTTAAACTGCGGTCGTGGCGGATTCCAACACCAGAACCGCGGCCTGGCTGCTCGCAGTCATAGCGTTCCTGATCGTCTACGGTTCGCTCTATCCGTTCCGTTTCGCGACCCTGGATGGCGCCGGTCCCTTCGAGCTGCTGCAGCGACTGTCGTTCGCGCGCACGACGCGCAGCGATGTGGCGGCCAATGTGCTGCTGTACCTGCCACTGGGCGCGAGTCTTGCCTGGCTCCTCGCGACGCGGCTTGGCGGTTTGCTGGCGGTCATTGCGGCAACCGCGATCGGGGCGCTCCTGTCCCTTAGCGTCGAATTCGCACAGCTCTATGAAACGCGGCGGGTCGCAAGCCTTACCGACCTCAGCTGCAACGCAATCGGTGCGGCCGCCGGTGCGTTCATCGCTCTGGCGGTCGCGTCGACGCATCGGCGGCTGCGCGCATCGCCGCTATCCAGCGTGCTGCGGCATCCGGTTGCCACTGCAATCCTTCTCTCCTGGGCAGGCTACCGGCTCGCGCCGTTCACACCGGTATTCGATCCCGGAAAATGGGCGGCGGCTTTTGCGCCGCTGGCAGGCGATGGCTGGTGGAGCCCGGCTGCGATCCTCCCGCATGCGCTTGCCTGGCTGGTACTGATATTCGCCTGTGATCGCCTCGCCACCGGGCGGGCGCGCCGGCTTGCCGCGGCTGCAATGCTGGTCGTGCTGGCGGGACGGGTCCTGTTCACGGGAATGCTGCTCGAGCCTGCGGAAATCTCAGGCATGGCCTTGGCGCTTGCGGCGAGCGCTCTCGTGTTGGGCCTCCCGGTCGAGCGTATCGCAAGCCTGCTTGCCGCCGCGCTCGTCGTGCTGATCGCAATCCAGGGTCTTGCACCATTCGATTTCCAGCTGGCCCAGGACCAATTCGCGCTCGTACCATTCGGCGAATCGCTGACCCACTACCGCGCGACCAACCTGCCGGACATGTTCCTGCGCTGCTTCAGATACGGCGCCCTGGTCTGGCTGCTGGCGCGCAGCGGGCTTTCCGTCTTCCCGGCCACGATGCTGGGCGCGGGGGTCGTATTCTCGGTTGAACTGCTACAGACCTGGTTGCCCGGCCAGACGGCGGATGTCACGGATCCCCTGCTCGCCATCGCTGCCGGCGGCCTGATCGCGGTATTTGAGCGCGATGGAAGCCGCCAATGACGCGATTGACGGGGAACACACGCTTCCGGGCATGGTCTATCTTTGTCAGCATGAAACCCGTAATTGCCACCCTGCTAATTTCGGTCGCGACATTGGCCGCGGCCGAGGCGATCGACCAGCGCATGGAGGCCTACGACCAGTTCAAGGCAATGTTCGAAACGGCGCGGTTCGAGGAGGCATTGCCGCTGGCGCTACGTGTCGTGGAATTGTCCGAAGTGGATCGCGACAGCGATATCGAGCTGCCGATCGCCTACAACAATCTCGGTGCAACGCTGTACCAGCTCAACAGGTACGAGGAGGCGGAGGCCAGCTACAGGAAATCGCTGTTGATCCTGGAGGCCACCCAAGGCATATCTTCGCGGCGACTGATCGTTCCGCTTGCGGGCCTCGGCACGGTCTACGCTGCGACCGACCAGCATGCGCTTGCGGCGAAGCAATTCGATCGCGCGCTCGCTGTCAGCCGCCGCTCGGATGGCCTCTTCAACCTGGCGCAGCTGCCGATGATCGAGAAGGCTGCAGACAGCCGATTCGCGCTCGGCGATTACGGCGGTGTCGAGCACGATCACTTTTATGCGCTCAGGATCTCGGAACAGAACTACGGGTACAACGATCCCCGCACCCTGCCGCCGGCGATGAGGCTCGCGTCATTTTATGAGTCGCTGAAGGAATACGTCGCAGCCCGCGGTCTTTACCTGCGCGTGCGCGACATCAGCATGAAGGAGAGCGGCGGCTTCAATCCGCTCGCGGTCAGGAGCCTGATCGGCATCGGCCGCACGCACCGGCTGCAGTACACGATGGCGCCGGAGTCGCTCGAAAGCCAGTTACCAGCCCGTGACGAAGTGACCGGAGAAATCGTCGCCAAGATTTACCGTGAATCGCGCGTGCCGCCACCGGCCGCGGACCGGGCCGGGCTCAAGTCCATAGAGAAGGCGCTAGAGATCCTGCGCGCCACGCCCGATCCGCCGCAGGCACTGCTGGCCGAGGCGCTGACGGAACTCGGCGACTGGTACCAGGCCACGTCGCGGCCGAGCGGCGCCCTTCCCTATTACGCGGAAGCCTCAGCCATCTATGCGGCGGACAGCGACTCGGGCATGGGCAATCCGCTGCTCGTTCCGCGCATGATCTTCTACCGGCCGCCGCTGGCATCGACGCGCGGCATTGGCGTCGTCACCGGCGATGTCGTCATGCTGCAGACGGTATTCAGCTTTGCCGTCAGCGAGACCGGTGAACCGCAGAATGTCACCGTCGTGAGTACCGACATGGCGGATGGCCAGCTCGCCCAGTCCCGTCGCGCCATGGAGCGCGCCAAGTACAGCCCGCGCATCGTGGAAGGCAAGCCGGTTGCGACAGAAGGGGTTCAGTTCACCGCCCGCTGGTACGAACAGCGCAAGGCTGAAACGCCCTCAACCACCGGTTGAAGGTGGCGGCGGCGGCGCATCGGGCGGCGGTTCCGCGGCCGGTGCTGGTTCGCCGGGACCCACGGTCGGCGGCGGCTGCGCAAGCATTTCCCTGGGATTGCGCAACAACAGCCGCACGGATTCCTGGTCGGTCAGCTCGACTGCGACCTTGGCACCGGCATCCCGCATGGCGCGCTGGGTCGCAATCTGCAATGGCGTCTTGCTGGCGAGGGTTCGCGCTTTTTCGCGGCCGTAACCCGTGAATGTGAATGCATCCACGCGCCCGCCGTCTCCGTCATAGACCGTCAGCAGGTAGCGGATCGTGACGATGAATGCCTCGCCCGCGACATCCTTCGGGGTCAGGAACGAGTATTCCTCGAAACGCGGCTCCAGCACCATCACCAGCGGCGGCCTGATGTCCGAAACACGCGTCGGGTCCTCGACCGGAACGATTTCCGTAAACATCGCCTTCAACAGCCAGTCCAGATTCTGCACATGGGCCGGGCCGAGCGTGATCTCGTAATCGATCTCGCTGCGCGTCTCCTTGTGGACGTATTCGCGGAACTCCTTCGAGTAGTAGATGCCGACGCGGGCCGGGATCTGTTCGATCAACGGCGGCGGCAGCACGGCCTTTGCGGCGAGTTTTGTCCCCGTGCAACCGGCGAGCATCGCGAACGCGATCGGCAGCGCGCACAGCGGCAGGAATATGCGTTTGTTCATCAATTGCTCCGTCGCGTGGTCACGTACTCATCCTCCGGCAGGCCGACGAATACGCCGCCATTCCTCGCGCACAGTATGCGCATCAGCGTCGCGTATCGCATGCTCGTGTGCTGGGGGTACTGGTTCGGGATCGGGAAGCCCAACGCATGGATGCGCACCAGGCGCTCGCCGGTTCCCCCGGCCCGGTTGATCCGGTCCACCGTATCAACGACCTCCTGGATCGACGGTCCGGTGAATTCGTCGCCGAATACGTAGATGCTGATTGCGTGATCGCGGGTCCAGAAGGTCCTGATCGCCGCAATGATGCCTTCCGCCGGGCTCGAATTGGAGAACGCCTGCCAGCCCCGGAACAGGTTCAATATCACCTTGCGCCGCGCCGGCGAGTCCGGAATCCACTTGCCTCGGTACTCGGAAAACATGTACCCGCCCTCGTCATCCATGACCTGGATGCCCTTCAGCTTCGGGTAGATGTTGAGCACTTCCTCCATCTTGCGCTCGGCGCGACGCCAGTTCTGCGACTGCATCGATCCCGAGGTGTCGACGATGAAAATCACCCACTCGGCATCGATCGGCACGCCTGCGATCGGCTGGTCATAGACGCGACGGCGCCCGGATTTCTGCAGGTCGCGCGCCTCCTCGATCAGCGCCAGGCGCGCCGCAGCGAGCGACTCGGAAATCTTCTTCGTCGATTCCTCTTCGTAAATACTGGCCTGCTCCTTGCCGCGGATTGCGGACAGGTCGCCGCGCAGCCTGGCAACGCGTTTCTGCTCCTCGGAGAGTTGCTCGATCCTGCCGCGCAACTCGCGTTCCAGAACGATCGATGTGCCGCGCAGGTCGTACAGTTCCTGCTGCAGTTTCGCGATCTGGCCCGCCAGGTCGACTTTTGCCTGTTCGAGCTGGATCGGGGCCCCGAATTCGCTCAGCACCAGGAGCAGGATGATCGCCCCGAAGCCGCAGCAGATGCAGTCGAGGAACGAGAGGCTGAAGACCTCCGTCTCGCGGCGCTGGCGGCGCATCATGGCCAGTCCTTCGCGGGGCTCAGAAATCCGCCCCCGGTCAGGCGCGCGAGGCGCCAGAAATAGATCGGCGCCGAGGGGTCGCCCTCCATCGGCAACAGCACGATGCTGATCGGCGGCGGCGACGGCGGCAGCGAGCGCACAGCTTCCTTCATCAGGTCTTCGCGCTCTTCCGCCGTCACGAGCCTGCGGAACAAGGGCGGCTTGTCGCCCTGGGTCGGCAGCCCGTCGGTGACCAGGATCACGTTGTCCGGCGCCGGCGAGAGCTTGCTGATCACGGCGAACGCGTTTTGCAGGCTGGTGCCGCCGGTCGGCGCCGTGGCGCGCAGCCTCTTCACTGCCAGCGCGATCTGCCCGGAATCCTTTGCATTCAGCCAGCGGCCCTCGCTGCCGTCGACCAGCGGTCGCGCATCCGTGTCGAAAGTGAAGACCTGGAACTGCGTCGATTGCGGCAGGCGCGCTGCAACCCATTCGACCGTGCTGACCGCCTGCTGCCACTTGGCCGAGCCGATGCGGCGCTCCGGCGCCATGTTGCGCAACCGGATGATGTTCACGACGGTTTCGTCCAGCATGCTCGCGGATGCGTCCACCAGCAGGAGCACGCGCTTGCCGTCGATCCGGAGCGTGACCAGCTGCTGCGGATCCTGGATCTTGACCTCGCCGTCGCCCTTCGACGGCGGCGCCTGCTCCTTGAGCCGGCGCGTGCCTTCTTCGAGAGACTTCAGGTCTGCCTTCAGGCGCTCCAGGCTTTCACGCCGTGCGAGCGTGTCGTGCTCGTAGCGCGCGAGTTCCTCCTGCGTCATGCGGATCTTTTCAAGCGCCTCGCGGGAAAGGCCGGCCGCCTTGACCTTTTCCTCATCGGTCTCGGCCAGCGCATTGCGCAAGTCCGCCAGGTGCGCATATCCCTCCAACACTTCCTGTTCGAGCATGCGGGATTCGGCCGCAAGATCCGAACTCGACTTGATCCGGTCCAGGCCCGACTGCGCGCTGATGATGGTGTAGAACAGCACGACGGCGCCGAACCCGCAGGAAATCACGTCCAGGAAGGACATGCTGAAAGTCTGGGTCTTGCGCCGCGCCACGTTCAGGCCACCGCCACCAGGTCGAGCACTACGCCGGGCGTGCCAAGCCGCAGCCTGTCGCCCGCTTCGAGCACCGCCTCCCCGTCCACTCTTTCGCCGTTTACAAAGCTGCCGTAGCGGCTGTGGTCGCGGACGAGCGCGACTCCATCGCGGAGCTCAAGCGTGCAGTGCGAATGCGATATGCCCGCCGCCGACCCGCTGATCGCGAGGCGGCGGCCCGGCCCTTCGCCAAGCCCGATCAGCAGCGGAGTCTCGTCGATCTGATGCGCGCGGCCATTAAGGATCACGTGGGTCGGGCGGGCGGCGCCCGCACGCCGTTTTTCCCGGCTCGCGGCAACGGCCTGCTTTCGCTGCAGTGCCGTCACGAGCGCGGGCGGATCCGCCGGACCGATTTCGCCGATGCCTGCCGCCGCTGCCGCGGCCGGCGCCGTGTCCGGCAGGGCCAGGATCTCTAGATCGCTGAGCGCGGCAAGCCGATCGCGCAGGGCCGGCAACGCGGCGGCGCGCGATGACAGTGCGAGTGTCGTGGCCTCGCCGGCATGGCGCCCGCTGTGCACCAGGTCGATCAACTGCGTGTAATAAGCCTCGGCGGCCAGCGCAAACTGGTCCCGGCGCAAGGTCGCCGTGAATGTGCGTTCATCGGTATCGATCGATACGTCTACTGCTTCCTGTGCCGCCAGTGCCTCAAGCCAGCCCGGCAGCCGCAAGTGCAGTTGCTGCTCGGATGCTGCGCGGTGCAGCGGATCGAAGCGCGTGCTGCGCACCATCGCCTCACTGATCAGCTGCGCCCAGGCGCCATGCAATGCCTTCTGACCGACGCGCGGCGCAATCTCGACGCGGACGCGGCGCAACAGGCTTGCGCCCTGCATCTGCGTCAGCACGGCCTGGTGGAACTGGATGTCCAGGTGCAGAACCTTTGCGCGGGCAGGCAGGCCGGCGCAGGCCGCAACCGCGGCATCGACCACTCCCGCCACCGGCATCGCGATGCTCCTGGCGATGCCGAGCGCAATGCCGAGCTGCTGCAGGCGCATGGCGCCCGGCACCGCGAGCACCACCTGCTCGCCAGGCTCGGCGATCGAGTTCCACAGCTGCGAGAGCTGCGCATGCGCGAGATCTGCGTGCGAGAACGCCCGGCCATTAGCCGCGGCCTGCGGATCGGACGAGAGATCGGCCCAGAAGCGGTCTGTCGCCAGCACGGGTTGCAGCCGCGCCGCGGCAACGGCGGCCTCGCCGACCAGCAGGCCCTGCGGGTCCCGTAGCGCGACACCCGGACTCGAGGCCACGCGCGCGCCGTCCCGCACTGCAATCAGTGCGGCATCCACCAGTTCGAGCCCGATCGTCATCAGCGGACCTGCAGATTCCGCAGCAGGCGGTTGTCCAGATAGGTCTCCGCATCCAGCACCAGGCGCTCCTGGGCGAGTTGCAGGTTGTGCAACAGGAACATCAGGAGCAGCGACAGCAGCAGCGCGACCAGCGTCGAGTTGAAAGCGACGCCGAGGTTTTCGGTGACACCCGAGATGTCGCCGGTCACCGCCTTGTGCGCCTGTGCGAGCGCATTGCCTATGCCGCGCACCGTGCCGATGAAGCCGATCGCCGGAATCGCCCAGGCGATGTAGCGGACCATCGACAGCTCGGAATCCAGCCGCTCGGCCTCGGCATGACAGACCGCGTGGCCCGCGTCCGAAACGTCCTGGACATTGCGCGTCGCCCCAAAGCGCGCCAGCGCCGCCTTTGAAGCGCGCACGACCAGCGATTGCTGCTGGATGGCAGGGATCGATTCCAGCTGGCGCACGTATTCACGAGTGTCCTCGGGCAGGATCCTCATGCCTTCGGGCACGCGCACCGGATCCTGCTCCAGCAGTTCCTGTTCCAGGTGCGTCGCGCGGGTCTTGAAGCCGATCATCGAGATTGCCCAGAGCATGAGGATCACGCAGCTTTCCTGCTCCCAGTCCTTCATGATCACGAACAGCGAGCGCTCGGGCACGTAGTTCGGATCCTTGTCCATCTCCTCTTCCTGGACTGCGAGCACTGCGCTCGCATTGGGCCGCACCCATGCGGACCAGATCACCTGGACCACGATGATTGCAGCCAGCAGGGACATCATGCTGAACAGGAATTCTTTCGGATAACGGGTCTTCATGGGATCCTCAAATATCGATCGGGAATGAGACCGGAAAGTCGGCGCGCACTTTCTCGGTCGGGTTGAAGCGCGCCGGCGGCGGACCCGCGGGCGTCATGTCGTCCGGCAGGGGCGGCAGCACTTCTTCCTCTTCAGCTTCCGCCTCCGCCTGAGCCTTTGCAGCGGCTTCCTTGTCCGCATCCGCGATATCCGGCCGCTCGGCCGCGGGCACCGGCGGCGTTGCCGGTTTCTCCTCTGCCGACGGCGCCGCCGGTGGCGGCACCTGCGATTTCGGGGGCTCGATGGCGAGCGCTGCAGCGGTCAGCAATGCGGCGAGCAACAGGATGGAATGGCGCATCTGACTATTCCGCGTAGCGCGCGATGCGAAAGCCGAGATCCGGGCGGGCGGCGCTTCCCGAATCCCGCGCGGCCACGCGCAGGTCCGGGATCTTGCCGGTCAGCCAGCCTGCGCCTCGAATCACATAATTTTCTCCGGCGCGCGGACCCACGGGATCCGTCGACACGTGTTCCGGCCCGACCACGTAGATGGAATAGCGGTCGGTTGTCCATTCGAAGACATTGCTGCCCAGGTCGTAGATACCGAGCGGATTGGCCGGGAAACTGCCGACCGGCGCGGTGACACGGAAGCCATCGTTGTAGCCGGTGATCGTGATCGGAGTCAGGTAGATCGCCGAGACGTCGCCCCAGTTGCCCGATTTCGCGGGCACCGGCAGGCCGTCGCCCCAGGGATATTTGCGGGTTGCCTGCCTGCCGTCGTAACGCGCGGCGAATTCCCATTCCGCCTCGGTCGGCATGCGGTATCCGGTGGTCACCGGTTCGACCAGCTCGAGGCGGTCGCCGCGGCGCTCGTAGGCCGGCGGCAGCTTGTCGCGACCGGATAGCCAGTTGCAGAACGCGACCGCATCCTGCCAGCTCACGCGCACGGCGGGCTGCCGGTCGAGATCGAGCGTCTCGTCCTTGAAGATTCCGGACAGGTGCTCGGCGCGGAACTCGCGGAATTCCTTGTTCGTGACCTGGCGGCGCGCCAGGTAGAAGGGCCTCTTCAAGTCGACCACGCGCTCGGTCTCGTTTGAACGCCGCCCCGGCTCACGGCGCGGGCTGCCCATCGTGTAGCGTCCACCCCGGTTCAGCACAAGTTCCTGGCCCAGCGACGTCGCCTGTTGCGCGGCGATGCCGGCGACGCGCGCCTCGCCCGCGCTCTTCAGCGCGTAATCGACGATCTGCGGCTGGCCCGCCTGTGGCGTCACGGTCGCCTTGAATGTCTCGAGTCCCGGCTTGCGCACCTCGAATACATGCGGCGCAGCGGGCAGCGACAGGGTTTGGTTCGCCGGGCCGCGCGAGGCGCCATCCACGAACAGCAGGGCGTCGGCCGGCTCGCCGCGGACGCGGATCTCGCCCAGCACCGGCGTCAGGCTCATTGAAACGGCGCGCTCGGCGCGGCTCTCGACACTCAAGGTCTGCGTGACCGGAGCGTAACCGATCTTGCTGACCAGGACTTCCTGCGCCATGCCGGGCGCGACGGCCACGGTGAGCGGGGTCCTGCCGCGATAGCGGCCACCGATGCTGACGTCGGCGCCGGACGGATTGCTGCGCACGACGAGCGTGCCGTCCGGCCTGCCGAGCTCGATCGGACCGATCGCGAGCGGCTCGCCCGCATGCACTGTGACCGGGCTTTCGAAGCGGCGGAACTGCGGATGGACGATCGCGAGCGTGTAGCGCCCGGCATCAAGCTCGGTCGCGAGCGGCGTGCGGCCGAGCTCCCGGTCGTCCACCAGGACCATCGCGTCTTCCGGCACGCTCGTCACCGTGACTTTGGCGAAGAGCGGATCGAGCGTGGTTTCAAGAGTCTGGCGCTCGCCGCCGCCCAGGACCTCGAGGCGGACCTGCTGCGGTGCGTAATGCGGCGCCTCGATCAACAGCTCGCGCGTCCCTGCGCCAAGTTCGTACTCGCCCGGCAGTTTTCCGCGCGCGGTGCCGTCCACCGCGAGCGTCGCGGCAATACCGCCGGTATCGAACACGACGATTCCCGGCAGCCGCTGCAGTGCAACGACGATGCGCTGATCCGCCACGCGGCCAATCGTGACCGGCATGCGCGCCGGCGCGAAGCCTTCGGCCTCGACCAGCAATTCGTACTGACCCGGCGGCACGAGATAATTCCCCTTGATGCCGAAATCGAATGGCGTGCCGCTGAACTCGATGTCGTCCGGATCGATCTCCGGGCTGGTGACGACCCGCACAGTGGTCGTGGACATGATGAAACCGAGCACCAGCAACGTGGCGGCGACCGCGCCCCAGATGGCGTACCTGCGCCGGCTCGCCGGTGCGCGCGGGCGCGCCTGCGTGTCGCGCCGCAGCAAGTAGGCGAGCACGGGAATCGGCAGCCGGTCGCCTTGCTCTGCACCGGAGTCGAATGGCTGGCCCTCAAATTCCGGCGGCCGGGTGACATTCGCGACACCGCCATGGCGCACGACAATCGTGCGCCTGCCGTCCTGCTCCTCCAGCGTGAAGCCGACGCCGGGGAGTTCCGCAGGCTGGCCCGCCTCGGGCGTCACGCGCAGCGTCTTGCCCGACAGATTCACGCGTGCGCGGATCTCCCCCGCTGCACAACCGGGTATCACGATGGCGGCGCCGGGGCCGCCGATCGTCAAGGGCAGGTCCGACGGCACGAGCGGCCGTTCACCCAGCGGTTCAGCGAGCCACAAGTCGTTCAAATCGGTTCCTCGCACTTCACCACGACCGCCGCAGGCCCGGAGCCCGGCATCAGGATCACTTCGCGTCGCACGTCCCGGAAACCCGTGCGCGAGCCGACGACCGTGTAGCGGCCGGGCAGCAATTCGAAGTCACGCCGCGTAAAGGTACCGTACTGGCCGACGCGATAGATCGCGATGCTGGTCAGGCCGTCCGATTCGAGACGTAGCCGCACCGGTTTCTCCGCCGCCGCAGCGAGCCTTTCAAGATCCTGCGCTGCCGCCGCCAGTTGCCGGCGCGGATTGCCGGCGCTGGCCGCCATCGCAAGCACGGTGCGCGCCTCGGCGCGGCCCGCCGGATCCCAGAGCCGGTCCGGCTTCTGCATCAGGGCATTGATGCGGTGCTGCAGTTCCGCGCGCGACCCGCTGCGCGCGATTCCCTCGCGCGCCGAAGCGAGTCCAGGCTCGATTCCGGCCGCTTCCTGCCATGCGGCGAGCGCCTCGTCCCAGCGTTCGTCACTTTCGGCAGTCGCGGCGCGGGCCTCGAGGAGACCCAGCGCCGACATGCGCTGGCCCTGGTCGAGCGAGGCCAGCGCATCGCGAGCCTCCCTGGAATCCGGCCGCAGCGCCAACGCCTGCCGGAATGCCGCGCGCGCCGGATCCGCGCGGCCTGCCGCAAGATCGGCGAGCCCGCGCGACATGGCCGCGGCGTATGCGTCGCCCGCCTTGCGGGATTCAAGCCTTGCGAGACCAGCGGCAGCACCCGGTGCTGCGGCATCGAGCGCGAGCGCCTTCCTGAATCCCTGTTCGGCATCGGCGAGCCTGCCCGCACGCTCGTGTGCAACGGCGGCATCCACCTCGGCAAACGCCTGATCCAGCCGCTCCGCATGCGCGATCCCCGCGCTCGCTGCTGCGTGGCCGGGCTCGATCGCGAGCGCGGACTCGAATGCAGCGCGTGCATCGCCGGTCCTTGCCTGTACCAGGGCGGCCTTGCCGCGATCCATCGCCTGCTGCAGCGCGCGCGGCCGTTCCTTTTCCAGCGCGGCCAGTTTCGCCGTCGCCGATTCCCAGGCCTGGCGCGCGGCAACATAGTCTCCGATTGCATGGCTCTGGGCGGCCTGCCCCCCTTCGGTCCTGGTCGCGGCGAATACATCGGTCGCCCAGCTCGCTGCCGCGTGCGCATCGAGCGCTGCAAAGGCGGCATCAAACCCGTTGCGCGCCTCTTCTGCAGCAGCCCTGAGCGTCGCGCTGTCGGCTGTCTTCTGCTCGGCGGCCTTGCGCTCGCTTCTCCCCGCCTCCGCATCTTCGCGGACCAGCTGCAGGATGCCGGCGTCGTGCCCGGCAAAATATTTTGGCAGCCAGATGAACACGGCCGCTGCAGCCGCCGCAGATGCGAGCAGCGCTGCGGGCAGCCAGCGCCGTCTTTGGGTCCGCGCCGGCCCGGTGGTGATGCCTGCGAGCGCGGGCGTTTCGATCGCGTCGCCGCCGTCGTCAGCCTGGGCCGCAAGCCGCGTGCGCAACTCGGGCAGGCCTGCGGGCCGCTCCTGCGGCGACTTGGCAAGCAAGCGCAGCGCCAGGTCGCGCACGCCAACCGGAACCGTGCCCCGCGGCAGCAGCGCCGGCGTCGGTTCATACAACACGCGTTCGCGGGTGATATCGGGATAGTAGGGTGGCTGGCCGCCGATCAGCTCGTAGAGCATCGCGCCCAGCGCATAGAGATCGTCGGCCGGCGTGGGCGCTTCACCGCGCAACTGCTGCGGACTCACGTTGTAGGGCGAACCGCCGCCCGCGGCTCGCGCGCCTGCGAGCGCCGCCATTCCGAAGTCAGAGAGCCGCGCGCGCCCGGAAGCGTCCAGCAGCACGTTGCTGCACTTGAGATCGCGGTGGACCAGGTTCAATGCGTGCGTGGCCACGAGTGCCGCGATGACATCGTCGACCGCCCGCTTCCAGGCCTCGAAGGAGCGGCCGCGGAACTGGCCGAGATCGCCGCCTTCCTGGAATTCCATGACGACCAGCGCGTGCTCGTCGACCTGCAGCACGTGGTGAATCGGAACCGCGTGCTCGCCGCTGAGCGACTGCACGCGGGTCAATTCCATTTCAAGCCCTGCGACGACGCCGGGTCCGGCCAGCGCGATAATCTTGAGCGCCACACGCTGGCCGCGCGTCGCGTCATCCGCGAGCCACACCTCGGATGTTCCACCGCTGCCCAGCCGGCGGATCAATGCAAACCGGGCACCGAGTACGAGCCCGGGAGTCAGTTCCATCATCCTGGGTCAACCCGCGCCGCCCGCCTGCGCTGCCGCCGTGGTCGCGTCCGCCGCCGCCGGAGCGGTCGGCACCAGCCCGGTCTCCTCCCGGTACAGGTCGTGCAGCAGCCGGCGCCATTCCGCGTATTGCTCGTCCGCCGTTCCGATCAGGCGCAAAGTCCTGCCCTCGACATCGACGACCAGCGGCGCCGCCTGAGACTCGAACGAGCCGGAAATCTCCTTCAGGGATTCGACGTGAATCTTGGCTTCCTCACGCTTGCGAACGCCGCTTATGATGGCCGAGACGCCGCCGATGGCCGCGCCGCTCCGCGCTACGCTCGAGGCCCGCTGGCAAGTGCTGCTCTGGCAATTATCCGGAACGAAAATCGCGGCGGCGACTGCGGCGGCACCCATCGCTATGCGATTGCGCGCCTGCGACTTGATCTTCTCCTCGGCCGTGATTTCATCGTAGGTATAGCGCCGCCAGCTCGTGTACGGCTCTTCGAGCCGCTCGCTGAATGCCGCGTAGTTTTCGCTGACCGTATCGATCATGCCGTAGTCGCGCTCGCGGATCTGGCGGATGCGCTGCAGCAGAATGTCGTCATCCGCCGGCAACCGCAGCACCCGGTACTGGCCGGTCTTCGCATTTGCCGACAGGTACTGGCTGAAGGCAACGGGCGCAAAATCGGCGGCAAAACGCAATTCGCTGACGCGCCGGATGTTGGCAAGATCCGCGGCCGACCTGCCCTTGCGGGCCGCAAGCAGGTCGTCGGCGATCGCGACATAGACATTCTGGAATGGATCGCGGCCATTGCTGTAGCCGTCCTTGTACGCGCGGGTGTCGGCGCGGCCCTCGTATTCCTTGCCCGCGATCCAGACCTTCCCGGTTGCATCGGTCGCGGTCACCGCAAGCTTCAACTGCGTGCCCGAGGATTCGATGATGCGGCCGTCCACCGTCAGGTCGAATGACTCGACTGTCGTCGGTACCACACGCGCCGTGCCCCAATGCCCGGTGCCCTCCAGCGTGTCGCGCAACTGCATCGCGAAATAGCGCGCCTCGGCCTTGCGAATGTCCGGATAGATTCGCGTCTTGTCCGCGAGGTCCGGATCTTCCTCGACTGCCTTGGGTATGCCGGGATTGAAGACGTGCACGCCGACGTCGAGCAGCTGCTCGGACGGAATCTCGGCGGTCGCCTGCGTTGCCTGCAGGAGCGGCACCGGCCGCGTCTCCTTCACGCAGCCGGCCACGACGAGGGTCGCGGCCGCCGCTGCAATCATTAACGCTTTCATCAACGTCCCTTCTTGTAGCGCCGGTATTCTTCCCAGAGCGCTGCGCGCAACTCGGGGTCCGTCTCCTTCATCGCGGCCTCGCGTATCTGCCGCGCGACGATGTCGTCGTCCTTGCCGTCCGGAATGTCCGCCGGGATGGAGCGCGGGCCACTGCCGCTGCTGTCGCCGACCGAACCGCCCACGCCACCCTGGGTGCTTTCGCGGTTCTGGTCCTGGGCAGTGCCGGTGCCGGTGCCATCGCCCTCGCCCTTGCCGCCACGGCCGACAGACTCGAGCCCGCCGGGCGATCTGGGTCCGCTGCCGCCCGATTCGTCGCCGCCCGCGCCTGTGCCCTCTTCGCCGCTGCCCTCCGCGCCGGATCCGGGTTCACCGCCCGCCTGCGCCTGCTGTTCGGCGCGCTCCTTCGCGATTGCCGCCTGCGTGCTGCGCACGGCCTCGTCGAACACACCGAATGTTTCCTCAAGGCGCCGGTTGATTTCCTCGCGACGGCCCGAGCCGCCGGCAGCCGGGCCCTGGCCCACGCTGCCGCCCTCGGAACTCGGCTGGCCACCGGACGCGCCGGCGCCGCCTGAGTTGCCGGCCTGACTGCCGGCATTGCCGGCGCTGCCCGCCTGACCCGCGGCCTGCCCGTCACCGCTGCTATCGCCAGCCTGTTCTCCGTCGCCGGACGCCGAGTCTGATCCTGCACTGCCCGCGCAGTCCTCGGGGGCGTCGTTCGCAGGATCAGGACTGTCGGTCACGCAACGGTCATTGCCTTCTTGTCCCGCCGCCTGGGGACCCTGGCCTGCAGCCGCGCCCGCACCGCCAGCACTTGAGCCACCCTCGCTGCCCGCCTCGCCGTCACTCTTCGCTTCCGATCCACCGCCCGCCGAACCCGAGTCCTTGCCCTTGGTCGAGCCGCCGGCGACGCCATCCTTGCTGCCGGGGATCGGGATTGCAGCGTCGCCACCGCCACTGCCTCCGGCGGTCGGGAATTCCGAGGTCGAGCCGCCGCCGGAACCGGATCCGCCGCCACTCGAGCCACCACCGGCACCGCCACCCGATGAGCCGCCGGAACCGCCACCGCCGGACGATCCACCACCGCCGGACGATCCGCCACCGGCAGGCGAGGATGAGCCCTGGTCAGGCTGTGACATCCCGCCCTGAGTCTTGCAGCCCACGAGCAAGCCGAACACCGCGGTGATCGCCAGGCCAAGCAAGAGCCGTTTCGCATTCATGAATTCATCTCCCAGCCGGATGCCCGCGCGGGCCCGCTCCAGCGCCCGGACCGTCCCTTAAACTTTGAGGGCAGCCCTGCCCGTTGGTTCACCGGCTACCGCGCAGGAACAGCGATCAACCTTCCCCCGCAACGACGGAGGGGTCCTCGCCGCGGAGGAACGCGCCCAGCTGGGCGGCCAGGCGGGTGCAGGCAGCGCCCTGAACGCGCGCGATGAACGGCAGCGGAATCAGCACGCCGACCAGCGCCGAGGTGCCCGTCACATTGGTCGATACGGAGCCCGCGGTCCGCGCAGTCGTGAGATCCCAGACCACTGCCTGATAATCGGATTCCTTCTCCCACCAGCCGAAGCCGAGGCAACCGCCGCCGGCCGGTCCGAGCGTGCAGGTGAGGCTGCCGCCACTGTCCGTCTGGCGCGTCGCGCCGTCGATCCAGATGATGTAACGCACACCACTTTCCGCGATGCGCTCGGCCACGACATCGCGTGACAGGAGTTTCGTCACGCCCTCGGGGCGCTGTGGCGCCGTCGACGGCTCGAGCCAGGGGAACATCGAGTCGACGAACGCGTCATTGGGCCGCACTTGGATGCCACCCGACGCGGCAATCTTGTCGCCGACGCAATCCATGAAGTCGTCTTCAGCGCTGATGCCCTCGACGTGCGGCTTTGCAAGCAGCACCACGGCTTCGCTCGCGCTAATCGCTGTTGAGGTGTTGCGGCTTTCCTCCAGCCGCGCCGTCATGCAACCGGATAATTGCATCAGGATCGCCGCGCCCGCGCCGAGAGACAGCAACAACCGCGTGTTCAGGCAGGGCATGAGTCAACTCCTGGCCGCGTCCGGGTGATTCGCCCCGAGTATACGCTGCGACTACCACAGTTCCATCTGGTCCGGAACCCGTCTTGGCGGGCGGAATAATGCGGATTCAAGGGGCTTTGCCCGGCCATGCTCGAGGCCGTTGCGGCGACAGGCGACTTCGAAGCGCCGGCGCAACAGGTCGGCCCAGGGTCCCTGGCCGCGCATGCGCGACCCGAACCGGGAATCGTTGTCCCGGCCGCTGCGAAGCTGGCGGATCCGATTGCGCACGCGGTTCGCACGATCGGGGTAATGCATCGCGAGCCATTCATAGAAAAGCTCCCTGACCTCGCCCGGCAGCCGCAACAGCAGGTAACCCGCAGTCGCTGCCCCCGCCTCGGCCGCGCTCGCAATAATGCTCTCGAGCTCGTGATCGTTGATGGCGGGAATCACCGGCGCAAACATCACGCCGGTCGGAATTCCGGCCGCCGCGAGCCGCCTGACTGTTGCGAGCCGCGCCGCCGGGGATGCGGCCCGCGGCTCCATCCGCCGTTTCAATTCATCATCGAGCGTCGTAATACTGACAAACACGCGCGCCAGTCGTTCCGCGGCGAGCCGCTGCAACAGGTCCAGATCGCGCACGACGAGCGCGGACTTGGTCACGATTGTGACCGGGTGGTGGCTTTCGGCGAGGACCTCGAGGAGCGCGCGCGTGATCCCGAGGCGCCGTTCCAGCGGCTGGTAGGGATCGGTGTTCGCACCGAGGTTGATCGCGCTGCAACGGTAAGCCCGGCGGTTCAGTTCTTCGCGCAAACGTCCCGCTGCGTCTTTCTTGAAAAACAGCCGGGTCTCGAAATCGAGGCCCGGCGAGAGATTGACATAGGCATGGCTGGGGCGGGCGAAGCAGTAGACGCAGCCGTGCTCGCAGCCGCGATAGGGATTGATGGACTGGTCGAAGGGGACATCGGGCGAGGTATTGCGGGTGATGACGCTCTGCGCCGGCTCCGGCAGGACCGTGGTTTCCAACGGCGGCAGGGGCTCGTCGGAAAGCCCCCAGCCGTCGTCCACCGCCTCGACCGCCAGCG
>JAQBHG010000097.1:0-6511 GCA_032127975.1 Steroidobacteraceae bacterium | reverse complement strand
CGGGGACAACACGTTAGCGTGTCTTGCGCCGCAAAACAACCGACCGCTCAGGCGGACTCTATGTCAAACAGCACGGTATCGGCGTCGACCAGTTCGCCGGCCCGCACGAGCACCTTGGCGATACGCCCTGCTCGAGCGGCTTTGATCGCGTGCTGCATCTTCATGCCCTCGACGACCGCCAGCACGTTACCGCGCGCGACGCTATCGCCGGCCTTGACGCGAAGCTCCACGACGCGGCCCGGCAATGGCGATGCGGGATGCGCATCGGCGTCCTCGACGGTTCGTTCGAAGGGCCAGGCCGCGGCCAGCGCAATTTCATCCGCCCGCGCTCCGATGATCTGCAGCCGTGCGCCGTGACGGATCAATGCAATGTCGCGCGGGCCTGCGCCAGCATCGACACGGTAGCGATCACTGCCTTCGGCCAGCACGCACCCGGACAGGGATGGGCCGCTCGTCGCGATATCGATCCGGTTTCCCTGCCGCGATGCGCGCAACTGCAGGAATGCCGGCGCACGCAAGCCTACTGCCAGCCGGCCGGAGCCTGCCATCCGCCAGACATCGCCGCGCGACCACGGCGAGCTATCGCCGGCGCCGGCCGCCAGCTGTGCCGCGGCGTCCAGCGCAAGATTTGCCGCGAGCAGCAGCGACTCGGGCGCGGGCGGCGTGGGTTTCGTCAGCACTTCGAGTTCGCGATCCACGAAACCCGTGTCGACGTCGCCGGCGGCGAATTGCGGGTGCGCCGCGATTTCGCGCAACAATGGCAGGTTGGTCGCAACCCCGAAGATTGCCGTGTGGGCGAGGCGATCCTTGAGCGTCGCCAGCGCGGAGTCGCGGTCCGGGCCACGCGCGATTACTTTCGCGATCATCGGGTCGTAGTAGACCGTGATGGCGTCGCCATCCTCGACGCCCCGATCGACGCGCCAATGCGCATCTTCGGGCGGACAGACGAAGCGCTCGATTTTTCCCGTCGACGGCAGGAATCCGCGGCGAGGGTCCTCGCTGTAGATGCGAGCCTCGATGGCATGGCCCTGCTGACGCAATTGATCCTGCGCAAATGGCAGCCTTTCACCCGAGGCGACGAGCAGCTGCCATTCGACGAGGTCGAGACCCGTCACCGCCTCGGTCACCGGGTGCTCGACCTGCAGGCGCGTATTCATTTCCATGAAGTAGAACTCGCCGTCGGCGCTCACGATGAACTCGACCGTGCCTGCATTCACGTAACCCGCCGCCCTGGCCGCACGCACGGCGGCTCCGGTCATCGCGGCGCGTGTATCCGCGTTGATGAATGGGGAAGGGGATTCCTCGATGATTTTCTGGTAGCGGCGCTGGACCGAGCATTCCCGCTCGAAGAGATGCAGGCAATCGCCGTGGGCGTCGCCGAAGACCTGCACTTCGACGTGCCGCGGGCGCTCGAGAAAGCGCTCGAGCATCAAGCGTCCGTCGCCAAAGGCGTTCTCGGCTTCACCGCGGGCGCCAAGGATCGCTTCCGGCAGTTCGGCGGCCTCGCGCACGACACGCATGCCTTTGCCGCCCCCGCCGGCGACCGCCTTGACGAGCAGCGGAAAGCCGACGCGCAGGGCCTCGCGCTTCAGTACGCGATCGCTCTGGTCGTCGCCCATGTAGCCCGGCACGATCGGTACGCCGGCTGCGGAAACGATCGCCTTCGCTTCGTGCTTCAGGCCCATCGCACGGATTGCGGAGGCGGGCGGTCCGACGAACCGGATGCCGGCGGCCTCGCAGGCCTCGGCGAATGCGGCGTTCTCGGACAGGAACCCGTATCCGGGATGGATCGCGTCCGCACGCGTCGCGCGCGCGGCCCGAATCACGGCATCGGCGTCAAGATAGGACTCGCGCGCTGGCGCGGGCCCGATGCAGACAGCTTCGTCCGCAGTCCGGACGTGCAGCGCGCCGCGGTCCGCCTCGGAGTGCACTGCGATCGAATGAATGCCCAGCCTGCGGCAGGTCCGCATGATGCGGCACGCGATCTCGCCGCGATTGGCGATCAGGAGCCGGCGCAGCATCAGTCGGGATCGCGCCAGTTCGCGCGGCGTTTTTCGAGGAAAGCGGACAGGCCTTCGGCGCCTTCTTCACTTCCGCGAATCCTTGCGATCCAGTGCGCCAGTTCGCCGCCCAGTTCCGCATCTGCCGAATCGGTACGGCCGGCAGCGCGGCGCAGCAGGGCCTTGATCTCGACCTGTGCGCGAGGCCCGCCGGCGAGCAGCGCATCGACGAGTTTTCCGGCAGCATCGGGAAGCGCCGCGTCGTCCACCGCCTCGTGCACGAGCCCGATTCGCGCTGCGGTCGCGGCATCCATGACTTCGCCGCTCAGCATGTAGCGCCCGGCCTGGCGGGCGCCGATCGCGCGAATCACGTAGGGAGAGATCATGGCGGGAATCAGCCCGAGCCTGACTTCGCTCAGCGAAAACCGGGCCGCACTGCCTGCGATTGCAATATCACAGGCCGCAATCAGGCCGATGGCGCCGCCGAATGCTGCGCCGTTGACGAGCGCGACAGTCGGTTGCGGCATGTGTTCGAGACGATCGAGCAGCGCGACAAAACGCCTTGCGTCCGCGATATTCTGCTCGGGCGCGGCGGATCCTGACGCGCGCATCTCCCTAATATCCGCGCCGGCACAAAAAGCGCTGCCGGCGCCGGTCAGCAGCACGGCGCGCAGTTCGGTTTCGGCGGCGAGCTTTGCCAGGGCGTCGGTGAGCCCGGCAACCAGTTCCGCGCAGAGCGCATTGCGCTCGGCGGGCCGGTCGAGAATGAGGGTTGCAGTGCCGCGCGGGTCGCGCTCGATTCTGAGCATCGCCATCACATCCGGAATATGCCGTAGGACTCGGGCGCGGGTTCCGGCCCGCGGGCCACGATCGACAATGCGAGCCCGAGCACGCGACGCGTATCCAGCGGATCGATGACGCCATCGTCCCAAAGTCGCGCGCTGGCGTAATAAGGATTGCCCTGGCGTTCGTACTGCTCGCGAATTCCGTCCACGAACTTCTGCTGCTCCGCTTCGGGCCACTGGCCGCCGCGCGCCTCGACGCCGTCGCGGCGCACGGTCGCGAGCACGCTGGCCGCTTGTTCGCCGCCCATCACCGAGATGCGCGCATTCGGCCAGGTCCACAGGAATCGACCGCCATAGGCGCGGCCGCACATCGCATAGTTGCCGGCGCCGAAGGAGCCGCCGATGACCACGGTCAGCTTGGGAACGGTGGAGCAGGCGACCGCCGTCACCATCTTGGCGCCATCGCGGGCGATGCCCGCGTTCTCGTAGCGCTTGCCGACCATGAATCCCGTGATGTTCTGCAGAAACACGAGCGGCACGCGGCGGCGATTCGCGAGCTGGACGAAGTGCGCGCCCTTCAGTGCCGACTCCGAGAACAGGATGCCATTGTTCGCCAGGATCGCCACGGGAAAGCCCCAGATATTCGCGAAGCCGCATACGAGTGTCTTGCCGTATAGCGCCTTGAACTCATGGAATTCCGAGCCGTCCACGATGCGCGCGATGATTTCGCGAACGTCATAGGGCCGGCGCAGGTCGCGGGGCAGGATGCCGTAGAGCTGGTCGGCTGGATAGGCAGGTTCCGTCGCAGCGCCGCCCTCGAGCCAGGGCGTCGGGCGGTAATTGAGCGAGGCCACGATTTCGCGTGCCATCGAGAGCGCGTGGGCGTCATTGTCCGCCAGGTGATCCACGACGCCCGAAGTGCGCGCATGAACGTCACCGCCGCCCAGCGACTCGGCGTCGACGACCTCGCCGGTCGCGGCTTTGACGAGCGGCGGGCCGCCCAGGAAAATCGTGCCCTGGTTGCGCACGATGATCGATTCGTCGCACATTGCCGGCACATAGGCGCCGCCCGCCGTGCAGGACCCCATGACGACCGCGACCTGCGGAATGCCCGCCGCCGACAATCGCGCCTGGTTGTAGAAAATCCGCCCGAAATGCTCTCGATCGGGGAACACTTCGTCCTGCAGCGGCAGGAAGGCGCCACCGGAATCCACCAGGTAGACGCAGGGCAGCCGGTTCTCCAGTGCGATTTCCTGTGCGCGCAGGTGCTTCTTGACCGTTACGGGATAGTACGTGCCGCCCTTGACCGTCGCGTCATTTGCGACCACCAGCAGTTCACGGCCATGGATGCGGCCGATGCCGGCGACCAGGCCTGCTGCGGGCGCCTCGTCTCCGTACATCCCGCCCGCCGCGAGCGGCGCGATCTCGAGAAACGGGCTGCCGGGATCCAGCAGCGCCTCGATGCGATCGCGCGGCAGCAGCTTGCCGCGCGCCAGGTGCTTCGCGCGTGCTTCCTCGCCGCCGCCAGTAGCGGCCGATTCGAGGCGCCGGCGCAGATCGGCGACGAGCGATTGCATGTGCGCCGCGTTCTCGCCGAATTCATCGTTCCTGGGATCGATGCGGGATGTGATGCGGCTCATGGGCTGGTCGCCTTGAATAGTTCGCGGCCAATCAGCATGCGCCGGATCTCGTTGGTGCCGGCGCCGATCTCGTAGAGTTTGGCATCGCGCAGGATGCGGCCCGCCGGATAATCGTTGATGTACCCGTTGCCGCCCAGAACCTGGATGGCTTCGAGGCCCGCGTGTGTCGCGCGCTCGGATGCGTACAGGAGGCAGGCGGCGGCGTCGTAGCGCGTCGTGCGTCCCGCATCACAGGCACGAGCGACCGCATAAGCATAGGCGCGCGCCGAATTGCAGGCCGTGTAGAGGTCGGCGAGCTTGGCCTGCATCAGCTGGAAACTGCCGATCGGCCTGCCGAACTGCTCGCGATCGTGCAGGTACGGCGCGATCAGGTCGAGTGCCGCCCGCATCAGCCCCAGTGGCCCGCCGGTCAGCACCAGACGCTCATAGTCGAGACCGGACATCAGGATTGCAGCGCCCTGGCCAGCATCGCCGAGCAGGTTTTCGATCGGCACGAAACAGTCGTCGAAAACGAGTTCGCTGGTGTCGGAGCCGCGCATGCCGAACTTGTCGAGTTTCTGCGCGCTGCGATAACCCTTGGTGCCGCGCTCCACGATGAAGGCGGTGATGCCGGGCGCGCCGCTCCCCGGCTGCACGGTGGCGTAAACGACGGTCGTGTCGGCCTCGGGGCCATTGGTGATCCACATCTTGCTGCCATTCAGCACATACCCGTCAGCCCTTCGATCAGCGCGCGTGCGCATCGAGACGACGTCGGAGCCCGAGCCCGGCTCGCTCATGGCGAGCGCGCCGACATGCTCGCCGCTGACCAGCTTCGGAAGATAGCGGCGCTTCTGCGAATCGTTTCCCCAGCGGCGCAGCTGGTTGACGCAGAGATTCGAGTGCGCCCCATAGGAAAGACCGATCGAGCCGGAGGCGCGGCTGATCTCCTCCATCGCGATCACATGCTCGAGGTAGCCGAAGCCAAGCCCGCCGTATTCCTCCGGCACTGTCATGCCGAGCAAGCCCATGGCGCCCAACTCCGGCCAAAGGTCGCGCGGAAACAGGTTGCTGCGGTCGATCTCGTCGGCCCGGGGGGCAATGCGGCGGAGCGCGAATTCGCGCACGGCGCGCCGGATGTCGTCGGCCCGCTCGCCAAGCTGGAAATCGAAGTCCACTTCGAACATGACGCCTCCGGGGCGGCCGATGCCCCCTTGTCAGGCGCATATTATTGTCCGACAATCAGACAGGCAAGCCCTGATGGCAAAAAGGTGACCCTTGTTCGAACCGCTTGGTTATGCACCCGCCTACCTGCGCCTCTCCGAGGCCATCCGGGACCGGATCCTGCGCCGCGAGCTGAAAGAGGGCCAGGCGCTGCCGACCGAAACCGAGCTCGCACGCCAGTTCGAGGTCAACCGATCGACCGTGCGTGAGGCGCTGCGCAAGCTCGAGAGCAGCGGGCTTGTCGGGCGCCGCGCCGGCGGCAAGCGGCTGTTCGTCACCCGGCCGACCCGCGAATCGGTGGGCGGCGGCCTGTCGCAGGCATTGACCCTGCATGAAACGCGTGTCGTGGATGTCTGGGAGGCGCTGCAGGCGGTGCAGCCGGGAATCGCGCGGGCGGCGGCGCTACGGCGCTCGCCGGAGGCGCTGGAGCAGCTCGCGGCCTGTGCGCGACGCTTCGCCGGCCGGCGTGGCGATCGGGAGTCCGCGGTCGAGGACGTCGCCGATTTCTTCAATGCGCTGGGAGAAGCCAGCGACAACCCGGTCTTTGTGCTCTTGAACGAGCCACTGCTGCGGCTGCTGAAGCCGAGCTTGGCCGTGATCATCGATCGTGTGCCACAGGCGCGCGGGCGCATCGAATCGGCACAGAAACACATCGTGGACGCGGTCAGGGACCGGGATGCCGAGACCGCGGCCACGTGGATGACACGTCATGCCCGCGATTTCCGCCGCGGCTACGAGGTCGCCAGCATTCCGTTGTCCACGGAAGTGGGCCAGGACCTTGGCGTCGCCTGATTCGGTTTCAGGCGATCTCGACCGCAATGGCGGTGGCTTCGCCGCCGCCGATGCACAGCGCAGCGACGCCGCGTTTCTTGCCGCGCTTGATCAA
>JAQBHG010000096.1:0-10415 GCA_032127975.1 Steroidobacteraceae bacterium | reverse complement strand
GCTGCGCTAGAATCTGCCGCCATGAAAATCATCATTCTGGGCGCCGGCCAGGTCGGCAGCACGGCTGCACAGCAGCTGTCCCGCGAACAGGTCAACGACGTCACCGTGGTGGATACCCGCGACGAAGTCCTGCGCGACCTGCAGGACCGGCTCGACATCCGCACGGTGTCCGGCAACGCGGCGCATCCAGCCGTGCTCGAGGCCGCAGGCGCCGCCGGTGCCGACATGATCGTCGCGCTCACGAACAGCGATGAAGTCAACATGATCGCCTGCCAGGTCGCCTGGACGCTGTTCCACACGCCGACCAAGATCGCGCGCATCCGTTCCGGCGACTATCACCGGCGCCCGGAACTATTCGGCGACACCGCGATTCCGGTGGACCTCGCGATCAGCCCCGAACAGCTCGTCACCGATTACGTCGAGCGGCTGATCCGCTACCCGGGCGCGCTCCAGGTTCTCGACTTCGCCGACGGCCGCGTGCGCCTGGTCGGCATGCGCGCCCTCAAGGGCGGCAAGCTGGTCGGTCATCAACTCAGGGAACTGCGCTCACACATACCAAATCGCGAAGTGCGCGTTGCCGCCATCTACCGAGGCGACCAGAATGTGAAGCCCGAGGGCGACACGATCATCGCCGAGCACGACGAAGTGTTCTTCATCGCCGCCCGCGACGATATGCGCACGATGATGAAGGAACTGATCACCGAGGAGGCGCCGGTGCGGCGTGTCGTCATCGCCGGCGCCGGCAATATCGGCTTCCGGCTCGCACAGGCCCTCGAGGACCGCGCCCAGGTCAAGCTCATCGACCGCAGCGTCGAACGTACGCGACGAGCCGCCGAGACCCTGCGCAATACGCTGGTGCTGACCGGTGACGCCGCGGACGAGGAACTCCTGCTCGAGGAGAATATCGACGACACCGACGTGTTCGTGGCGCTGACCAATGCCGAAGAGACCAATATCCTTTCCGCAATGCTTGCGAAACGCCTCGGCGCGCGGCGCGTGATGGCGCTGATCAATAGGCCCTCCTACGCGGAGCTGATGGAGGGCGGCAAGATCGACATCGCGATTTCGCCGCAGACAATAACGATCGGGGCGCTGCTATCGCATGTGCGCCGGGGCGACGTCGTCCGTGTGCACTCCCTGCGCCGCGGCGCGGCAGAGGCGATGGAAGCGATCGTGCACGCCGACAGCCGGAATTCGCCGGTGGCCGGCAAGCGCATTGACCAGATAGACCTGCCCGAGGGCACGACCATCGGTGCAATCGTGCGTGGCGAAGAAGCCATGATGGCGCACCACGATACGGTCATCGAGGCGGACGATCATGTGATCCTGTTCCTGACCGACCGCCGTCACGTGGAGGATGTCGGCCGGCTGTTTCAGGCCGGCACGCGCCCATGAATCTCCCGATGGTGCAGCGCATCCTCGGGCTGATGCTCGTCATATTCAGCCTGACGATGCTGCCACCGATCGGCGTCGCACTGGCTTTTGGCGACGGGCACTGGCAGCCATTCCTGAATTCATTCCTGATCGTCGCCGCGATCGGCCTGCTGCTATGGCTGCCGGTGCGCAAGGTGCGTCGCGACTTGCGGTTGCGCGACGGTTTCCTTGTCGTCGCCGTGTTCTGGATCTGCCTCGGGCTCGCCGGCGCGACGCCGCTCCTGATCACCGACGTGCCGGCACTGAGCTTTACGGACGCCGTATTCGAGGCCGTATCCGGCTTCACGACCACTGGAGCCACCGTGATCGTCGGCCTCGACGAACTCCCGAAATCCATCCTCTATTACCGCCAGCAGATTCAGTGGCTTGGCGGCATGGGCATCATTGTGCTCGCCGTTGCACTGCTCCCCGTGCTCGGTATCGGCGGCATGTCCTTGTACAAGGCTGAAACGCCGGGGCCGCTCAAGGACCAGAAGCTGACGCCGCGCATCACGCAGACTGCCAAGGCGCTCTGGGCGATCTATGCGCTGTTGACCGCGTTCTGTGCGCTTGGCTACTACCTGGCAGGCATGAGCGCCTTCGATGCCGTCGGCCATGCTTTCAGCACGCTCTCGACCGGCGGATACTCACCCTATGACGCCAGCATCGGGCACTTCGACAGCGCCGCTGTCGATGCGGTCGCCACGGTGTTCATGTTTCTCGGTGGCGTGAGCTTTGCGCTGCATTTTTCGGCATTGCGCCGGCGCAGCCCGAGCCTCTTCCTGCGCGATCCGGAATTCATGACGTATTTCCGGCTCATCGCTGCGATCATCGCGGGGGCGACCATTTACCTTTGGCTGCAGGGTGAGTTCAGCACGCTGGCCGAATCATTGCGCTACGCCAGCTTTCAGGTCGTGTCCGTACACACAGGCACGGGCTACTCGACAAGTGGCTTTGCGCACTGGCCCGGGGCACTGCCAGCGCTGCTGATGCTTCTGACTTTCATAGGGGGCTGTGCGGGATCGACGACCGGCGGCATGAAGGTGATCCGCTGGCTGCTGGTGTTTCGCCAAGGGATGGCAGAACTGAAGCGTCTCGTACACCCGAGTGCGGAGATCCCTGTCAAGCTCGCCGGCAAGCCCGTCCCGCCCCATGTCATCGTCGGCGTGGCCGGATTCTTCGCAATGTACTTCATCGTTTTTGGCGTCATGATGCTTTCCCTCATGATGCTCGGGCTCGACCAGGTCACGGCCTGGTCCGCGATAGCCTCGTCCATCAATAACGTAGGCCCGGGGCTCGGCGAAGTCGCCGCGACGTTTCGCGAGGTGCCGGACGCTGGAAAATGGGTCTGCGTGATTGCGATGGTCGCGGGGCGGCTCGAGATCTTCACGCTGCTGCTGTTGCTGACACCCACCTTCTGGCGGCGCTGAGATGGGCCTGCGCGAAAACCTGCAATTGATGCTCGAGCGCGGCCAGGATTCCCCGTTGCTGCGCTACTCGCTCGGCCTCGAATGCCTGAAGGCCGGCGATCTACTGGCCGCAATCGATCACCTGCGACAGGCTGTGGAGCAGAATCCGGGTTATTCGGCTGCCTGGAAGGCGCTGGGCGAGGCCCATGCGAGCGCCGGCTCGCCCGAGCGCGCGGCGGAGATTTACGAGCTCGGCATTGCCGCCGCCCGCAAGAGCGGCGACATCCAGGCCGCGAAGGAAATGGCCGTGTTCCTGAAGCGCCTGCGCCGCCAGATCGCGGCCCGCTGATCCCGCCGTGTACGAGCCAAGGCACAAGCCGCCACTGCCCCGCGCCAGATTCTTGCGCCGCCTGGCGTGGCACCTGTTCGCCGGCCTCGGCGTCATATGCTCATCGCTTGCCCTCGGCATGGCCGGCTACACGTTTTTCGAAAGCCTGCCTTGGATCGACGCTTTCCTGAACGCCGCCATGTTGCTGGGTGGCATGGGGCCCGTGGACACGCCGCATACCCATGCCGGAAAGTTGTTTGCCGGGTTCTACGCGCTTTACGCCGGTCTCGTTCTCATCGTCGTCGCCGCCATCCTGATTTCGCCCGTGATTCACCGGTTGTTGCACCGTTTCCACTGGGAGAAGGCGTCACGCGATGACGGCGAGTAACGCTTGATCGGGCTCCTGCAGCGCGTGACCGGCGCATCCGTCGCGGTCGAGGGGAACGAGATTGCGCGCATAGGGTCCGGGCTCCTGGTCCTCGTCGCCGTCGAGCATGACGATACGCCGGCCGAGGCTGGACGCCTGCTGGAGCGACTGTTGAACTATCGGGTGTTCGCCGATGCCGAAGGGCGCATGAATCTTTCGGTCACCGACGTCGACGGTGGGCTGCTGGTGGTGCCCCAGTTCACGCTGGCCGCAGACACGAAAAAGGGCCTGCGGCCCGGATTCAGCACCGCAGCCCCACCGGAACAGGGCCGGCGCCTGTTCGAGGAGTTTCTGGGGCTGGCGCGGCAGCGGTTTCCGGGCGTCAAGGCGGGCCAATTCGGGGCCCATATGCGGGTGTCGCTTGTCAACGACGGGCCCGTTACATTCTGGATTCAGGCTTCCCGTCACAGGGCCTGAGAGTGGTTTGGCGTATCATTCACTGCTGCGCCGGGTGCGCGGGCTGGAGTTGCAATTATGGGTATTGGTTTCAGGGAACTGCTGATCATCCTCGCGATCGCGCTCCTGATCTTCGGGGCAAAGAAACTGCGCACCATCGGGTCCGACCTGGGCGCCGCAGTCAAGGGCTTCAAGAAGTCCATGAACGAGGGCGACAGCGAGGAAGCCGACAAGAAGCTCGTACAGGACGATCGCCCGGACGCGGATTTCAGCAGCAAGAAACCCGACAACGTCGACTCCTCGAAGAACGCCTGACGCCTGATGTTTGAGGTCGGCTTCACCGAGATCATCCTGATACTCGGCATCGCGCTGTTGGTGCTGGGTCCCGAGAAGCTCCCGAAGCTCGCCAACCAGATCGGCCGCTGGGCCGGCCGCGCACGCGCGATGGCGCGCCAGTTGCGCCAGCAGCTTGATGACGAAGTAACGATCAATACGGGCCTCGATCAGAAACCGCCCGCGCGTCGCCCACCGGGCGTCGCCCCAATGGATCCCCCGGAAAAGACTGACGGACCGGATCCGTCATGAGCGACCCCGCGCCCGATCCAGAGAAGCTCCCCGAGAGCTCGCTGATCTCGCACCTGCTCGAACTGCGCGACCGGCTGCTGCGCGCAATGGTTGCGACGCTCGTGATCGCGGTCCCCTGCCTTTACTTTGCGAACGACATCTTCAGCTGGCTGTCGGCGCCGCTGCTGGCGCAAATGCCGCCGGGAACCAGCCTGATCGCGACCTCGGTCGTGGCGCCATTCATGACGCCATTCAAGCTCGCGCTGCTCGCCGCATTCTTTTTCGCGATGCCCGTGATCCTGTACCAGATCTGGGCATTCATTGCTCCCGGTCTTTATCGCCATGAACGGCGCTTTGCGCTGCCGCTGTTCGTCTCGAGTGTCTTGCTCTTTTACGCCGGCGCGGCCTTCGCCTACTTCATCGTATTCCCGGCGGCTTTCCGCTTCTTCGTGATGACGACGCCGGAAGGCGTGCAGATGATGACGGACATCACCCAGTACATGGACTTCGCAGTGCTGCTGTTCTTCGCATTCGGCCTGGCATTCGAGATACCAGTCGCGACAGTGCTGCTGGTGCGCACCGGGCTCATCAAGCGCGAGGCGCTCACCAAGAATCGCGGCTATGTGTTGCTCGCGATATTCATCATCGCGGCCTTCCTGACGCCGCCGGATCCAATTTCGCAGACCATGATGGCGCTGCCGATGTATGCGCTGTTCGAGGCAGGCATCATCATGGCGCGCCTGCTGGTACGCGACCGGCCGCCCGACACGGAAGGTGATCCGGCTTGATGTTGCACCGCAAGATCGTCGAGACTCGCCGGACTCTGGAGTAATCGAATAATGACGACCAACGTCCACGTCCCGCCGGGAACATGGTTGGGACATCCCAAAGGCCTGTTCCTGCTGTTCATGACAGAAATGTGGGAGCGTTTCAGCTACTACGGCATGCGCGCCCTGCTGGTACTTTACGCGGTCGCCGCCACCAGCGCCGCGAACCCGGGACTCGGCTGGGATAGCGCGCAGGCACTGACGCTCTACGCCTGGTACACGGGGCTCGTCTACTTCACGCCGCTGTTCGGCGGCTGGCTCGCAGACAACTTCATTGGCCAGCGCAAGGCCGTGATCATCGGCGGCGTCGTCATGGCACTTGGCCAGTTCGCGCTGGCCGCGCCGCTCGGCATCATGGGCACGAGCGCGGCATGGTCCCTTGGTTCGCTCGGCATCGCGTTTCCAGAGACGGCGACCAGTTTCTATGTCGGCCTGCTGCTACTGGTCATCGGCAATGGCTTCTTCAAGCCGAACATCTCGACCATGGTCGGCGACCTGTACCCGCAGGGCGATGCCCGCCGCGACGGCGCCTTCACGATTTTCTACATGGGTATCAACCTCGGGGCTTTCCTCGCGCCGCTTTTCTGCTCCACGTTTGGCGAAGATCCGGCCTACGGATGGCGGGTCGGCTTCCTGATCGCAGGCATCGGCATGACGCTGTCCGTGATCATCCAGCTCGCGTTTGCGCAGCGCTACATCGGCGACATCGGCCGCGAGCCGGCGGCAAGCCGTTCGCTTGCGCTTGCCGGCGGGCAAAAGAAACCGCTGACGCCCGATGAGCGTGACCGGCTGCGCGTGATCTTCGTGATCTTCATCTTCGTTGTGATGTTCTGGGCGGCCTTCGAACAAGCCGGCGGGCTGCTGAACCTGTTCGCAGACAAGTACACCGATCGCGGGATCGGCAGTTTCACCGTGCCGACCGGCTGGTTCCAGTCATTGAATCCATTGTTCATCGTGCTGCTGGCCCCGTTCTTCTCCATGTTGTGGAGCAAGCTCGGCCAGAGCGGCAGGAATCCGAAGACGCCAGTCAAGATGTACCTCGGCCTGCTGCAGGTCGCGCTCGGATTCATATTCCTGGTCATCGCCGTGTTCGAGATGCAGCGCACCGGCGACATGAAGTCGGGCATGCTCTGGCTGGTCCTCGGGTACCTGTTCCACACGACCGGTGAGTTGTGCATCAGCCCGGTCGGGCTATCCATGGTCACCAAGCTCGCGCCGCTGCGACTCGGCTCCCTGATGATGGGTGTCTGGTTCATGATCAACTTCGTCGCCAACACGCTCGCAGGTTACATCGGCGCGTTCTCGGAGCACATGGGCGAGTACCCCTGGATGATTTCCATCGCGACCGATGTGGGCGTGCGCGCCGAGCATGCTGGACTCCTGGGCGTGTTCGGTGGCCTGGCGCTGGCACTGATCGGCTTCAGTATCGTGCTGTGGGCCATTTCCGGCCGCATCATTCACTGGATGCACGGCGCCGAAGGCAAATGACGATGAACGGCCTCGCGCGGATTGGCAGCGTCCTCTGCCTGGCCGGCTTCGTCGGCGCTTGCAGCGACACGCCCCCGAAGGAAAGCGCAGATGAGTTCGTCGCACGCGTCAACAAGGACCTGCAGCAGCGCAGCCACGAGAACGCGATGGCCAGCTGGGTGCAGCAGACCTACATCACACCCGATACCGAGCAGCTTGTAGCCAGGGCCGAAGAGCGGGTGCTGGAGTACTACCCGAAGGCCGTCAAGGAATCTCGGGCCTACGCGGACATGGATATTTCGCCCGAGTCGCGGCGCGCGATGCTGCGCTTGAAGCAGGGGCTTGCCGCACCCGCCCCGGATGATCCTGAAAGGCGCGCGGAACTGACGACCATTTCGTCGCGCATGGAATCCATGTATGGCGCTGCCAAGTGGTGCCCGGGCGGTCCCGAGAGCTGCAGAAATCTCGACCAGCTCGCCGACACACTCGTGAAAAGCCGCGACTGGGATGAGCAGCTCGCGGCCTGGACCGGCTGGCATACGATTTCACGCCCGATGCGAAAGGACTACCAGCGCTTTGTCGAACTCGCGAACGAGGGCGCACAGGAACTGGGTTACGGCGACCTCGGCGAGATGTGGCGCTCGGGTTATGACATGAGCCCAAAGGAGTTCGAGGACGAGACAGAAAGACTCTGGACGCAGGTGAAGCCGCTCTACGACGGCCTGCACTGCTATGCGCGCGGCAAGCTGCAGAAGAAGTACGGCAAAGATCGCGTACCGGAAGGCAAGCCGATACCCGCGCACCTGTTCGGCAACATGTGGGCCCAGCAGTGGAACAACATCTTCGACCTGCTGGAGCCCTACCCGGGTGTCTCGAACCTCGACGTCACTGCGGCGCTGAAGAAGCAGGGCTATGACGCGACCCGCATGGGGCGTTCAGCGGAATCCTTCTACATGTCGCTCGGCTTCCCGGAGTTACCGGCGCGTTTCTGGGAAAACTCGATGCTGACGCGACCGCGTGACCGCGACGTGGTCTGCCACGCGAGCGCGTGGAACATGGACACGCACGGTGACGTGCGCATCAAGCAGTGCATCCAGCCGACCGAGGAAGATCTCTACACGATTTATCACGAGCTGGGCCACGTCTATTACTACCTGAGCTACCTGGACCAGCCCTACCTGTTCCAGAGCGGCGCGAATGACGGATTCCACGAAGCCATTGGCGACACCATCAACCTGTCGATGACCGACGGCTATCTGGCGAATGTCGGCCTCGTGCCCAGGGGCATGAAGAGCGGCGACGAGGCGTTGATCAACCGCCAGATGAAAGTCGCCATCGACAAGATTGCCTTCCTGCCATTCGGCAAGATGATCGACCAGTGGCGCTGGGGCGTGTTCTCGGGCGCAATTCCGCCGGAAAAATACAACGAAGCCTGGTGGGACTTGCGCCGCAGGTACCAGGGCGTCGAGGCTCCGGTGGCGCGCAGCGAGGAAGACTTCGACCCGGGCGCCAAGTACCACATACCGGGCAACACGCCGTACACACGTTACTTCCTCGCATTCGTGCTGCAATTCCAGTTCCACAAGGCACTCTGCGACGCCGCCGGCTTCAAGGGCCCATTGAATGAATGCTCGATCTACGGCAATACGGAGGCCGGCCGCCGTTTCCGGGACATGCTCGCGCTCGGCGCGAGCAGGCCATGGCAGGACGCGCTCGAGAAGCTCGCCGGCACTCGCCAGATGGACGCCTCTGCGATCATCGACTACTTTCATCCGTTGATGACCTGGCTCGAAGAACAGAACCGCGGCCGCGAGTGCGGCTGGTAAGAAAGAGGAGTCCGACATGAGTCCCCCGGATGCTGCACGGCAGCTGACCGCTCGCGCGATCATCCTGTCGCTGATCCTGACCGTGCTGCTCGCCGCGGCGAATGCCTATCTCGGCCTGTTTGCGGGGCTGACGGTTGCGACCGCGATCCCGGCCGCGGTCGTCTCGATGGGTGTGCTGCGCATGCTGGGCCGCTCCAGCATCCTCGAAAACAACATTGTTGCCACCGGCGCCTCCGCGGGCTCGTCGATTGCGGCCGGCACGATCTTCACGATTCCAGCGCTCGTGATCATGGGTCACTGGACGCACTTCGAGTACTGGTGGGTGCTCGCGATCGCGGGTCTCGGCGGCCTGCTCGGCGTGCTGTTCTCCGTCCCGCTGCGCCGCACGTTGATTCTCGACCAGAAACTTCAGTTTCCCGAGGGTGTCGCGACCGCCGAAGTGCTCAAGATCAGCGTGGACCCGGGCCCCGGAGTAAAGTCGCTGTCGTACGCCGCCGCGGCGGCCGCGCTCTTCAAGCTCGCGCTGTCGGGCCTCAAGTTCTCGCCGGAATCATTCATCACCGCGCGTTTTTTCGGCGAACGCACCATCGGATTCTTCGGGATCAGCCTGTCCCCCGCGCTGCTCGGCGTCGGCTACATCGTCGGACTGAACATCGGCGTGCTGATGCTGTCCGGCGGAGCATTGTCCTGGTGGATCTTCATCCCCTGGTACAACACGTTCATGTCCGGCCACGACCCCGTACTCGCGGCGGACCTCATCGGGCTCTCGGCCGGTGACGCGGCCTACCTGATCTGGAGCCGGCAGATCCGCTTTATCGGGGTCGGCGCGATGCTGATCGGCGGCCTGTGGTCGCTGTGGTCACTGCGTAAGTCGCTGCTGTCAGGCATCAAGACCGGCCTTAAAGTGCGCGGTATCGCCGGCGCAGACATTCCGGACACCGAGCGCGACCTGCCGATGAGCATGATCATGACTGGCATCGTGCTGTTCGTGATCCCGATCTTCGCGCTTTATTACGTGGTTGTGGACAGCTTTGGCATCGCCCTGACCATGGCGGTGATCATGGTGATCGCCGGTTTCGTGTTCTCATCGGTCAGCGGCTACATGGCAGGCCTCGTCGGCTCTTCCAACAATCCGGTCTCCGGCATCACGATTTCGACGATCCTGTTCGCCTCGCTGATCCTGCTCGGCATCCTGGGCAAGGGTTCCACGGTCGGCCCGGTCGCCGCAATCATGATCGGCGCCGTGATCTGCAATGCCGCCGCGATTGCCGGTGACAACCTGCAGGACCTCAAGGCCGGCCAGCTGATCGGCGCAACGCCGTGGCGCCAGCAGGTGATGCTCGGCATCGGCGCGCTGGCGAGTGCGGCCGTCATGGCGCCGGTGCTGAATCTCCTGCTCGAGGCTTATGGCATCGGTACGCCGGCGCGTGAAGGCGTCAATGCGCTTGCCGCGCCGCAGGCGATGTTGATGGCGTCCGTCGCGAGCGGCATTTTCGGCAATGGGCTTCCCTGGAACATGGTCGCAACCGGCGCCGTGGTCGGCGCCATCACGATCACGCTGGATGAATACCTGCGCCGCAAGGGCTCGAGCTGGCGCTCGCCGGTGCTCGCAGTTGCCGTCGGCATCTACCTGCCGCTCGAGCTCTCGACGCCGATCTTCGTGGGCGGCCTGATCGCGGAACTCGTCACACGCTGGCACAAGCGCCGCAATCCAAAGGGCGATCCGGAATTGCTGAGGCAGAACGGCTTGTTGTTCTC
>JAQBHG010000095.1:0-5497 GCA_032127975.1 Steroidobacteraceae bacterium | reverse complement strand
GCGCACCATCCGCATCCCGGTGCACATGATCGAGACCATCAACAAGCTGAACCGCATTTCGCGGCAGATGCTGCAGGAGATGGGCCGCGAGCCGACACCGGACGAGCTGGCCGAGCGCATGGAAATGCCCGAGGACAAGGTCCGCAAGGTGCTGAAGATCGCCAAGGAACCGATCTCGATGGAGACGCCGATCGGCGACGACGAGGATTCCCACCGGGGCGATTTCATCGAAGACGCCATGGCGGAAAGCCCGCTCGATTCCGCGACCGTTGAGTCGCTGCGCGAGACGGTGCACGGCGTATTGAGCCAGCTGACGCCGCGCGAAGCGAAAGTGCTGCGCATGCGTTTCGGCATCGATCTCACCACCGATCACACGCTCGAGGAAGTCGGCAAGCAGTTCGACGTCACGCGTGAGCGCATCCGGCAGATAGAAGCGAAGGCGCTAAGGAAACTCAGGCACCCCAGCCGCAGCGAGCAGCTGCGCAGTTTCCTGATGGAAGATTGAACCGGTCGGGAGCCTGCAAGTCATGCCCGGCGTTTCTGCAGCCACTTCGGCAGGAATGAGTAGGCGTCCGCCTCGAATCCCTCTTTGAACGCGACGCCGTGCTTGCGGAACAGCGCCTGCAAACGCCCCTGATTGAAGGCTTCCATGACCTCCGTTGCGCCGCCCACATGCTCGCCGCCGACAAATATCTGCGGAATCGTGGGCGTGCCGAGACGCTTTGCCAGCACGGCACGGACCTTGCCACCCCAGTTGTCCTTCTGAAGCGCAACGGAATCCAGATCGACGGTTTCGTACCTGGCCCCCGCGGCCGTCAGCAGGCGCCGGACCGACCAGCAAAACTCGCACCACTGCAATGCGAAAAACGCGATCGGCGCCGTGCGATCCGCCAGCAGCCGGTCCACGAACTCTTCCGCCCTCGGGTCAATTGCGGCCGGCGCGGCCGCGGCCGGCGGCGGCGCGGCGGCATCGAAACTCGCACCCGGCGTGGAACGGGACAGCGCCCACTCCTCGTCATCCATGTCTGCGCCGATCTGCTCGAACAGCGGGGTTGACAGATAACGTTCCCCGGTATCGGGCAGCATCGCGAGAATCACCGTTCCTTTCGCCGCCTGTTCCGCAATGTGCAGCGCGCCCACCAGGGTCCCCCCGCCCGAGGTACCGGCGAAGATACCTTCCTGCCGCGCCAATTCCATTGACAGCCGCATCGCGTCGCTGCCGGTGACCGGCAGCAGCTGGTCGACGTAGCCGCCGTTCAGCGCGTCGCCGGCGATCTTCGGCACGAAGTCCGGCGTCCACCCCTGCAGCATGTGCGGCCTGAACGCCGGATGGCTCTCCGCCGGCGTGCCATCCGGATTGCGCTTCTGCACATGTTCGCTCGCGAGGATCTGCGCGTTGTCGGGTTCACACACGACGATCTTTACGTCGGGCCGGTGCTTGCGCAGCACGCGCGCGACACCCAGCAACGTGCCTCCCGTTCCCGTACCCGTGACCCAATAATCGAGCCGCTCGCCGGCAAAGGCCTCGAGAATCTCCACGGCCGTCGTCTTCGAATGAATTTCCGGGTTGGCTTCATTCTCGAATTGCTGGGTCCAGAACCAGCCGTTCTTGTCTGCCAGCTCCCGCGCCTTCTCGACCATGCCGGTTCCCTTCAGCGCCGCCGGCGTCAGCACGACCCTGGCGCCGAGGAAACGCATCAATTTGCGGCGCTCAACCGAGAAACTCTCGGCCATCGTGATCACGAGTGGGTAACCCTTCGCGGCACAGATCATCGCCAGGCCAATGCCGGTGTTCCCCGATGTCGCTTCCACCACGGTTTGGCCCGGCCGCAACCTGCCGGAGCGCTCGGCATCCTCGATGACACCAAGGGCGAGCCGGTCCTTGACCGATCCCATAGGGTTGAAGGCTTCGATCTTCACGTAGACGTCTACGCCCACGGGCGCCAGACGGTTGAGTTTCACGACCGGCGTGCGGCCGATCGTCTCCAGAATGCTGCCGTATTTCATGCCGATGTCGTCCTCGCGCGTGCCGCGACGAAGGTTAGCAGACGGGCGACTGCCAGGCTCAGGCGACCGTTAGCCTCACGCCTTCCATCAGGAGCCGCGCAAGCCCGCTCAACGCCAGCGCGATCCCGATGGAGAGTCCCGCCGACCACAGGGCGTTCCTGCGTCCGATGGTCCTGAGCATCGCCGCGAAAGTGGAGATGCAGGGGATATAGAAGGTCAGAAAAATCAGGAAAGTCATGATCTGCACCCAGTCAAGCAGGGTACCTACGTCAAAGGTCCCGAGCGCCTGGTAGATCATCAGCAAGGAAAGCTCCTTGCGCAGAATACCGAACAGGATCGGCACACCCAGCACCGCGGGCAGCCCCAGCCACCATGTGGTGATCGGGGTGAACAGCGTATTGATGACCGCATCTGCCCCAGCGTGATTCAAGAGCGCGAGCACGATGCTGCCGCCGACCAGCAGGGGCGTCACGATGGTGAGTATGTCCTTCGTCCTCGACCATCCTTCAACAATCAATTGTCGCGGGCGGGGCAGCGCGTAGGGCGGGATGTCCGGTATCTGCCCGGGACCGAGCGCGCTCGGGCGCCGCGCCAGCAGCCTGCCTGTCACCGCGATCACCACGATCGCGAGCGCAAAGATCGCGAAGACGCCGGCGCCGCCCAGATACTTGCCGCCGAGCGCCAGGATAATCGCGGAGCGCGCCGAACAAGGCACGAGTGTCGTCAGGACTGAGGCGATCACGCGCTCGCGCCCGGGGGCCAGTTTCGCCGCGCCCGCAATTGCCGGCACGTTGCAGCCGAGACCCAGCAGGAACACGAACGCGGCCCCGCCGTGCAGGCCGAGGCGATGGAAGCCGCGATCAACCACAAACGCGATGCGTTGCATGACGCCGGCCTGTTCGAGTGCCACCAGCAGCAGCACCAAAGGAATCATGTATGGAATGACGATGCCCGCCAGTCCGATCAGGCCATCCACGACGGCGCGCCCCACTACCCCTGCGGTCGACTGGGGTTGCCAGCCAGCCGCCAGTTCCACCAGCCGGGCCGATGTAACCGAGTCAATCCACGCGCTGATGTCGAGTACGACGAACAGCACCGCCGCAAACACCATGAGACTGCCGACCAGGCCCCAGTGCGGATGCAGGAATAGCTCGTCGAGCCAATATCGCCAGCCGCCGGCTTCCGCCGCCGCGCCCATCTTCGTCGCTGCCTCGCACAAGGTTGCCGCGCGATGATGACGATCCGCGTGCAACTCCTCCTCCAGCGGCCGCGGCAATTTCAGTGCTGCTTCGCGACGCAGTTGCTCCAGCCGCGGCAGGAGCTCCGGAAAGTGCTGACGCAATTCTCCGAGGAAATAACCATCCCCCGCGGCCACCTGCGCGAGCAGCAGATCGTGCGGCACCCTGAAAGCGTCTTGCAGCTCAGGCCGATCCAGCGCCCGACTCAACGGCCGCAGCGCCTCCAGGATGTGCGGGCTTGTCGGCTGTGGCAGTGGAACGGCCGGGTCGCGCGCCGCATCCGCCGCCGCGGCGAACAACTGCGACACGCCCTGGCCCATCAACGCCACCACCGGCACGACACGCAGGCCGAGCAGCCTGCTCAACATTCCGACATTGATATACAAGGCCCTGTCGAGCGCCGCATCCATCATGTTCAGGGCGATGACCATGGGCCTGCCAAGCCGGGCCAGCTCGATGGTGAGTTCCAGGTGTGCTTCAAGATTGGTCGCATCGACGACCTGGATGATGACGCCGGGCGGCGCCAGCGGCGCCGGCGGCTCGCTTCCCTCGTGTGCGGATACGGGTGGCCGGTCATCGCCCCACAGCAGGTATTTCAGCGCGGCCCGCTCATCTTCGGGCAAATGTTCGAGTGAGCGTATGCTCGGCACGTCGATGACGCTGGCCTCGTCCAGGCCGAGCTGCACCGTGCATTCACCATACCTGCGGTGCGTGCCCGCAAGTTCTCCCGTGTGCGGCGCAGCGCTCGATACCGCGCGAAACAGCGTGCTCTTGCCCGCTTTCGGCAAGCCGACCAGCGCGATGCGCAAGCGCCGCTCCCCGCGGAAAAGCGGCATGCGCAGTGGAACAGTCGTTTCATGGGCCATGGGCGGGACTGGAACCCGGATTGGACAATCAGAAGTTTCGCATCACCCCGCCGCAAGGTATTGATCTACATCAAGCCGATGGACAATCAAGAGGTCCCGCGAGGAACTCTCTTCCCTCGCGGCATGATCAGGATAGTAATGTCAGCAGGCTGCGATCGTCACATTATGGTAATTCACATTCGCTGGCCAAACGCGACAGCGAACTGTCCCTTCGCACCGATGGCATGTCACGAATGCCTCGCGATCTTGCAACGACCCAGTCGGTAGCGTAGCTTTCATTGCGGCGCTCATCGCCCGTGGATGAGCAAGAGAAATAAAGAACCAATCTGGGGGGAGTCTCATGCTGCGAATCATGTGCCAGCTGGCAATCAGTGCTGTCCTTGTGGCGATGATCGGCGCCAATGCCGAAGCCAGGACACAACCACGCGACCCGGCCGCTATCGCAAAGCTCCAATCCGAGGTCGGCGCCGAAGTCAGCCTGGATGCGGCGACCGGCTCGGCCAAATTCGTCAAGATCAAGCGCGGCGCGCAGGCCAGGGCAACCGCCATGACGGCCCAGGCGAAGAAAGACAGCACTTCGTCCTTCATCAATCGTAACGCCGGGGCATTCGGCCTCAAGGCAGGCAGCGCCGAACTCAAGCTGCGCAGGATGGAATCTGACAGCTACGGCCAGACGCACCTGACCTATACGCAGGAATACGCAGGATTGCCCGTGTTTGGCGCGGTCCTCAAGGCGCACTTCGACGCGAGCGGCGAGCTCTCGGTGGTCAATGGCACCGTGGTGCCCGATATCGCAGTCTCTGCAGCGCCCTCCCGCAGCACAGGGGAAGCCGAAGCGGCGGCCGTGAGATTTGTCATCGGCAACGGCTTGTCCGCACGCGGCAGCCGGCTGTTGGTTTTCCGCGAAGGGCTCGCCAAGGGCGTGCCCGGCGACAATCACCTTGCCTACGAAGTCGAGGTCGGAAACGGCACCGATGTGCGCGAATTCATCTATGTCGACGCCCACAGCGGCAAGGTCATCGACCAGATCACCGGGACACCGGACGCGCTCAATCGGCGCGCCTATGACGCCCAGGGCGCCACCGCACCGGGACCGAACTATCCCGCAACCCCATTCTGGATTGAGGGCCAGGCTTTCCCGACTGGCACGCTCGAAGCTGACAACATGATTTCGGCCTCGAAGGAGACCTACGATCTCTTCTTCAATGCCTTCGGCCGGGATTCCTTCGACGCTGCCGGCGCCACCATGGATTCGATCTTCAACCGTGGCAACGGCTGCCCGAACGCCTCCTGGAACGGGTTATTCATCTCGTTCTGCCCCGGCACGACCAGCGACGATGTGACCGGTCACGAATGGGCCCATGCCTACACCGAGTACACCGACAA
>JAQBHG010000094.1:0-30280 GCA_032127975.1 Steroidobacteraceae bacterium | reverse complement strand
CGTTGATCTTCTTTTCGAGCGCGAGGCCTTCGGCAATCGTCTGGAAGTCCTTGTAAATCGTTACCAGGTACAGGTCCGGTTCCCCGTCCCGCGGAGTCGAATTTGCAAGGACGTGATAGCCGATCTCGTTGCCGTGCATGGCATTGAGTTTCCTGAACTTGACCCATTCGTCGGCCAGCCAGGTCATGTAGTTTTCGAACTGGCCGTCCAGCACGTCAATGTCGGAGACATACCAGATATTGACGGGCTCATAGCGCGATTCATCTGCAACGGCGGGCGCGGCAAGGCCGATCATGAAGGTCGCGGCGACAAGTGCGCCGGTCAGTTTACGAATCATCTTTAGTTCTCCCTTCTTTTGAAGTGTCACTGAAGCGTGACGGCGAAACCCTAGCACGGATTGCGGCAAGTGACGTCGGAAGCCAACGAGCGTATAATTAAATTTCCACACTGCGCTGGCTGCTCCTCGCTGTAATCGCGAGGGAATCGCCGTTTGTGCTGGATATTCGATTTCTTGATAACAGGGGGATTTTCATGTCCATGAAGCCGATTCTTGCAATTGCCAGCCTGCTCGCGCTGGTCGGGTGCGCCGCTCCCACACCCCCCGATTACGCTGCTGAGTATCAACCCGCGATGGATGCGTACATGGCAGGCTGGAACGAAGGCAATGTGGATGGCCTTGATGCCGCGGCGGCCGTGACTTTCCAGCGGCGCTCATCGGGCGGCATGAATGCCGACGGTCTCGACGCAATGAAGAAGGTCATGACCGACCTTCGTGCCGGCTATCCAGATGCCCATGTAGTGCTTGACGATAGCCACTACATGAAGGACATGTCGTTCCACCTGTGGACCTTTACGGGCACGAATACCGGCCCGGGCGCAACACCCGCGACCGGCAAGGCCGTCAAGTTGTCCGGGGCGACGCGCATTCATTACGAAGGCGACAAGATCGTCGAGGAACTGGTGTATTTCGACGCGGGGGATTGGTACACGCAGCTGGGGTACACGATGGTATCGCCTGCGGCTCAGTAGATTCAGCGCCAGAGCGCACGCGAGGGAATGCGTGTGCAATCCGGGGTAACAGCGAGAATTTGCGGACTACTCTGAATGAACCCCCGGCGTGACGCCGGGGGGTTGTTTTGCCCGCGAATGAGAGACCGACCCGGTTTTCGCAAGAAACCAGTGCAGGATTGATGGGCATGTCCTTGGCCTGGCTCCAGATTGTGGACACCGGAATGCAATTGTCGATTTGACCGACTGCCGTGTTCGTCGTCCCTTCGTTGTAATTTCCAAAGGCCTCTGCTAAAGGAAGGCGCAGAAATGCGTGACTAATTGCCTTTTTGGCGAGAATTAATGAAGCGCTGCCTCCTGTTCCTGGCCATGCTTGCGTTCGCCATACCGGCGCTTGCGCAAAGGGGCGCGCTGACGATACCGCGCAATATCGGCCAGCTCGCGGACCGGTCTGCCGTCATCGTGCGGGGCACCGTAACAAGCGCGACCGTGGAAAAACACCCCCAGCTGAGCGGCCTTGACACCGTGGTTGTCACCTTGAGCGTGAAAGAGACGCTCAAGGGCCAGGCCAAGACGACGATTACCTTCCGGCAATACATCTGGGATATTCGCGACCGCTTCGACGCGGCGGGATACCTCAAGGGTCAGGACTTGCTGCTGCTGATGATCGCGCCCAGCGAATACGGGCTGTCCAGCCCGGCAGGAATGGATCAGGGACGGTTTCGCATCCTGCGCGACAGAACGGGCAGGGAATTCGCAGTAAACGGCAGCGCCAACATCCGGCTCTTTGACGGGATCAGCGTACAGGCTGCCAAAGAAGGGATCACGCTTTCGCCGAAATCCGCGAGCCTCGTTGCGAAGTATCTCGGTGGGCCGGTCGAACTGAGCGCTCTGACGAGCCTGATCCGCGAACTGGCGCAGAAGAATCCTTAGGGTGCGAGTAACACGCTGGAAATCCGTGGCTCTTGGTATCGCGCTGGCAGCGCTGTGCCTGCCGGCGGGCCCGGCCAGCGCGGGGGGGCCGCTGCTCCAGCGTGCCAATGGCTTGCCCTATGTATTCGATACTGCCGCGCCGATCCCGTTTCGCACCGACAACGGTCCCCTCAGCGCCAGCGTCAATGAAGCTGCTGCACGCGCGCGTGTTGGCGCAATGTTCAATGTATGGCAGAACGTGACCACGTCCAATATCGCCTATACCCGGGCAGGATTCATCAGCTCCACGGCGGGCTTCATGGACGGGGATGTCAGCACAGCCGACGAATACAATGCCGTGCAAGACGATTGCGGCAACGCCGTGCAGAGTCCGATTATTTACGATGCTGATGCGAGCATTTTCGTGGCTCTGGGCATTGACGAAACTTCCGTGATCGGATTTGCGGGGCCGTGCTCCATCAGCGCGACCCAGTTCGGCAGCGGACAGTCGACGATGAACGGCTTGTTCCAGGATGGAAATCCTGTGCCTGTTATGGACTTGAGCGCTGCCGAATTCGATGCCGCTTTTACCCATGAATTCGGGCATTTCTCCGGTCTCGATCACTCGCAGATCAATGTGAACTGCCAGTTTGGTTGCGGTGCTGATGACATCAGCGGCCTGCCCACCATGTTTCCGATCCTGATCGACGTGTCGCAGGGTGTGCTGTCAGTCGATGACATTGCCTGGATTTCTAGGCTGTATCCGCAAACCGGGGCCGGAACCACATTTGCAAGTACGCATGGCACGATTACCGGAACCGTGCTCTTTAGCGACGGTCTGTCGCATGCGCAGGGCGTCAACGTGATCGCGCGAAGGGTGGACACCGGCCCCAATGAGGACCGCACGATGGCCGTATCGGTCGTATCCGGTTACAAGTTCAGGCTCTTCAAGGGCAATTCGATCAACGATCCCGGGACGAACCCTGCTTACCAATTTGGTTCGGTGGCGCCGGGAGATATCGGCTTGTTCGAGATTCCGGTGCCGGCTGGCAACTATACGGTTGAAGTGGAATCCATCGATCCGGGTTTCGCTGATACATCCAGTGTGGGTCCGCTGTCGCCTCCGATTGCGATGCCCGGCTCGGCGCCAGCGCCCAGCGCGGCGATCGCGGTGGCCGCAGGAAGTACCACTACGGGCCACAATGTGGTCCTGATCGGGACAGATCCCCGATTTGACCAGTTTGAGGGCCCGTGAGGACGAGACTGCAACGAAGCGCCTGGGCGCTTGCCTGGAGCATGGCAGTAGCGCTGGTGGCCGCCTGTGGCGGTGGCGGCGGCGGTTCGCTCGCTCCTGCAGCCCTGAACATCACGTCCAGTGGCACCACGACGGCCGTTATCGGCACCCCGTTCAATTTCGTTATCACGGTGACTGGTGGCACCGGAGCAAAAACATTCAGCCTCACTGGCGGCCTGCCCGCGGGCCTCGCGTTGAATGCCGCGACGGGCGCCATCACAGGCACTCCCACCGGACCAGTGGCCACCGCGAACTTTTCGATCACCGTGGTGGATTCCGGCACGCCGCAACTGACCGACACGCAGGCTCTCAGTATTCAGGCCGTTGACCCGCTTCTGATCACGACTGCGGTATTGCCGGGTACTTCCGTCGGCGCGGCCTACAATCAGGCGGTCGTCGCCACAGGAGGCACTGCGCCATACACATTCAGTATCAGTAGCGGCAGCGCTCCAGCAGGTCTGGAAATCAGCGGCACTGGCGCAATCACCGGTACTGCGACGGCTGCAGCGACCAACCAGACATTCACAGTCATGGTAGCGGACAGTTCCGCTTCGCGTCTGTCGGATACGCAGGCTTTTACGATCGGGGTCACGCTGGAGATTGCGACCTCGGCCTTGCCCGATGCGACGTCTGGCGTGGTTTACACTCAGACGCTGCTGGCCCAGGGAGGCCGGCTGCCATATCAATGGGCACGTACCGCCGGTTCAATGCCGGCTGGCATCGCCGACCCGGTTGCGGCGACCGGCGTGGTCAGTGGCACGCCGACATCGGTCTGCACGGCGACTACCTCGACATTCACTGCGCGGGTGACCGATTCCGCGGCGCCGCCGGTATCCGCCAGCATGGCCGGCCTTGGAATCACCGTGAATCCTGGTGCGGCGCTCAATATCACGACTGCAGCGCTGCCGAATGGTGTCGTCGGTACTGCGTACAACGTCGTGGCCCAGGTAACGGGTGGCGTGCCGCCCTACAGTTTCTCCAGCAGTGGCACGTTGCCCGGCGGGCTGGGGCCCATCAATGGCATGACCGGCTCGATAGCCGGTACACCAAGTACGGTGGAAGCGCGGACCTTCGATGTCATCGTGAGTGATTCCTGCGGCACGATGGACACGCAGTCGCTCACGATAACGGTCACTGCGGCTGCGCTGGGGCGCAACGACTCGATTGCCACAGCTACAACATTGCCGGGTAACGGCACGTATTCGGCTTCCATCAGCCCGAGTGGCGATCCCAATACGATCCTCGATCCGGACGAGGACTTTTACCGCATATCAACGACGGCAAGTTCCACCGTGACAGTTGATATCAATGCCGAGAGCAACGGGAGCCCGCTCGATTCCGTGATCGAAATCGTCGGTGCGAACGGAGTTCCGCTGAATACCTGCGTTGCACCGACGTTCAATTCGCCTTGCGTGCACGATGATGAAGTACCGGCTGTCGTGCACGATTCGATTCTAGAGATTCAGGTGGTCGGTGCGACCACCTTCTATGTACACGTAGTGGACTGGAGCGGCAACGGCCGGCCGGACCTGCTGTACGACATCACGATCAGCGGTGTGAACTGAGTCAATCGGCTCGCGTCTGCGCGGCGGGCATCGTTTCGTCCGGGCTGATACGCGATTTGATGAATTCGTCACGCGACTCGCATTTCAGAGCGAGCGCGTGAAGTCGCGGATACTTGCCGGCCGGAAGACCCTCGGCCAATCGCAGTTTCAGGTACCCGACCATGCATGCCGTCATCACGTCAGCGTGGCTCATGTTTGTCCCGATGTACCACGGCGAAGCGCATTGACTTTCCAGTCGGTCCAGGCCAGCCGCGAGCTGCGACAAGCATCTCTGTTCCCATGCCCTGCTGAGCGATTCACCTGAATGGAAGAATCGCTCGTAGACGACCTGTCCGGCCTTTTCCGCAATGCCTTGCGCCAAGGCTGTTGCCTGCAGAATCTTCCGACGCCTGGTCCCACGACTGGGAACCAGCGCGCAGGCGCGACCCGTCATCTCATCGAGCGAATCCACGATGGCCACACTGTCAATCAGCGTTTCTCCGCTGTCAAGAATGAGGGACGGGATGCGGATCAGTGGATTAATCTGCTGCATTTCCTCCGTGTCTCCGAACACCGAGATGGTGTTGCGGATGAAGGGTATCTGGTAGTAATGAAGTGTCACCGCAACGCGGCGCACGAAGGGCGAGTCATATTGGCCAACGAGAATCATGGCCGATGATCCTGCAGTCTTGAGGTTCCCTCAAGTGGAACATGAGGACCGGTTACACGGCTGGCTCGCCGGGGGTAAGATGGGCCGCATGAAATACAATTATCCGTGCCTGATTGTCGTCGCATTCGCTGCCTCCGCGCTGCTTGCATGTGCCACAAACCCCGTAACCGGCAAGAGCGAGTTGATGCTGGTCGGCGAGAGCACCGAGCTGCAGATCGGGGAGAAAAACTTCGCCCCGATGCGCCAGTCCGAAGGCGGCGATCAACAATTGGATCCGGGACTGACCGCGTACGTACAAGGAGTCGGGCAGCGCCTTGCCGCGGTCAGCGACCGCAAGCTCCCTTACGAATTTGCGGTGCTCAACAATTCGATTCCCAATGCCTGGGCGTTGCCGGGCGGCAAGATCGGCGTCAATCGCGGGCTCCTGACCGAACTGAAATCGGAATCCGAACTCGCGGCCGTGCTGGGACACGAGATCGTGCACGCGGCGGCACGGCATTCGGCGCAGGCGATGAGCCGCGGCATGCTGATTCAGGGCGGCTTGATCGCGGCCCAGGTTGCGGCCCACGACAGCGACTACGGAAATATTGCCATGCTGGGCGCCGGTATCGGTGCGCAGCTCGTGACCCAGCGTTACAGCCGCGCGGCCGAGCTGGAGGCGGACAAGTACGGCATGGACTACATGAAGAGCGCGGGCTACGACGCCCAGGGTGCGGTCAGCCTGCAGGAAACTTTCGTGCGCCTGAACAACCGCAAGGACAGCAGCTGGCTTTCTGGAATGTTTGCGAGCCACCCGCCCTCGCAGGCGCGGCTCGACGCGAATCGGCGCAAGGCGGCGGCGCTGCCGGCTGGTGGCGATACCGGCGTGGATCGCTACCGCGCGGCACTCGCGAGCACGATGCGCGCCAAGCCCGCCTACGATGCCTATGACGCAGGGCGCAAGGCATTGTCGGATAAGCATGCCGGCGTTGCGCTCACCAAGGCCGAGCAGGCGATCAAACTCCAACCCGATGAGGGCCACTTCTACGCACTAAAGGGCGATGCACTGCTGGTACAGAAAAATCTTGCTGCAGCGACCGATGCCTACACGGCCGCGATCCAGCGCAACGACGGTTTCTTCTATTACTATCTGCAGCGCGGTCTGGTCGCCGAACGCCGGCATGACGACGAATCAGCCCGTCGCGACCTCGAGACGAGCATCAAGCTTCTGCCGACCGGTCCGGCGTACTACTCGCTCGGCAACATCGCCCTGCGAGCACGCCAGCCTGATGTGGCGCGCCAGTATTTTGCGCAGGCATCCGGGGCCGGAGGCCCGGTCGGCGAGGCGGCGACGCTTTCGCTGATGAAGCTGGAACTGCCCGGGAACCCGGAAAAATACCTGCGCAAGCAGGGCGCCCTCGATGCTGGCGGCAAGCTGGTTGTTGCGATCGCGAATGCGACAAAGGTTCCCGTCACCGGGCTTGTCGTCTCGGTGCAGTACCTCGATGCAGGTGGCAAGACGCGCGAATTCCAGCGCGAACTCAGTGGCACGCTGGCCGGTGGCCAGCAAGTGCAGGTCGCGACCGGCCTGGGCCCATTCCAGAACAGCAACCAGTTCCGCATCTCGATTGTGGGCGCCAGGGTCGTGGAGTAGTCGCTTGGATGCCGCTGCTCCAATGGTGACGCAGCCCGTCGCCATACTCGTCGTATTGCTGTCCATCCTCGCCGCCATCTTCTGGTTCGGGGAGACGGCGCCAGGTAAGCGCCTGTTTGGCGTGGTTCCCAGCCTGATTTTTTGTTATTTCCTTCCGACGACGCTGACAACTCTCGGTGTCCTGCCCGCAGAGTCCGTACTTTACGACTGGATCAAGGCCTACCTGCTGCCGGCGAGCCTGATGCTGCTGATACTCGCGCTGGACCTGCCCGGCATCCTGAGGCTGGGGCCAAGGGCGCTGATCATGATGCTTGCGGGTACCGCGGGCGTCGTAATCGGCGGGCCGATCGCGCTGTGGGTTTTTTCAGCCTGGGTACCGCCCGATACCTGGCAGGGCATGGCCGCGCTGTCTGGCAGCTGGATCGGCGGCGGCGCCAATATGGTTGCGCTGGCGCAGATGGCCGGGACGTCGGACAAGATGTTCGGGATGATCGTCATCGTTGACGTCGCGATTGCCAATATCTGGATGGGCGTGCTGCTGTACATGGCGGGCCAGCAGCAACGAATCGATCGCCTTACGGGTGCCGATACATCGGCAATCGATGAACTGAAGCGTCGCGTTACGGAATTTGCCGCAAAGACGACACGAGTTCCATCGCTGACTGACATGATGCTTATTGTCGCAATCGGATTTGGCGGCATGTGGCTGGCAACGCTCGCCGGCCGCGCGCTCGGCGAAGGCTTGGCGGTTTTTGACGCGACTATCTGGAAGTTCATCGTAGTCACCGCGCTTGCCATCGCGCTTTCATTCACGCCTGCGCGACGGCTCGAGGGTGCGGGGGCCTCGCGCGTTGGCACGCTGATGCTCTACCTGCTGATCGCGAGCATCGGCGCGCACGCGGACTTCACGGAAATGAGACAGGCGCCGATCCTGATGGCGGTCGGCGCCGTCTGGATGCTGTGCCATGTCGCAGTCCTGCTGGCGGTCGGCTGGATGATCCGTGCACCAGTCTTCTTCCTGGCGGTTGGTTCACAGGCCAACATCGGGGGCGCGGCCAGTGCGCCGATCGTGGCAGCGGCGTTTCATCCGAGCCTCGCGCCGGTTGGCGTACTTCTGGCGGTGTTCGGCTATGTGCTCGGAACCTATTGCGGACTCATTGTCATGAATCTCCTCAGGCTGGTGGCGGGGGCCTGAGCGTTCGAGTCGGCCCCGCCCGTGTACTAGCAGGCGAGCAGTGACCTCAACCGGGCGTGCCGCAGCAACTGCCGCTGGAAAACAAGCTCATTGCTTCCGGACTTTGCAAGGATGAGCCGCAGCAGGCGTTTCCGCTCGCCGACGCTCCAGCGGCCCTGACTCGTCAGGGCGAGGACGAGTTCGGCCCAACGACTGAGCATCGCTCGTTGAGGGGACGTCAGGCGCGGTGCCTTCACCAACGCCAGGCGGGCGAACGCATCCATGACCATCGTGTTACGGCGCGCATCGGGCTCGCGTTGCCGATAGCGGCGCGATATTTTTGTCGCGGCAGCGAGCCAATACTTGCTCCGCGGCAGCCCGGCCTCGCGTCCTGGATCCAGCGAATAAAACTGGTGCCATTGGGCCAGAGTGCGAAGCGTGCGGGGCGAGCTGCGATAGCGAGGATTGGCGGCGCGCCTGGCAAGCTCTCGTGCCGCGATGCGCCGTGCCGCTGCCGCACGCGGCCGGAATCCGAGCCGGTGATAGAACCACCATGCACCGGAATCGATGCCTTCGTCGTTGCCGGCCCCGAGTTGATAGGGCTCCACGCTGAAGTCAGTGCACCCGAACAGGTGGCGGGCGGCCGCAATGAAGCGTGCGAATACCCAGGCAGCCTCGGCACCCCGGAATGTCTCGAAGGTGTTGAAAGAAAGCGCGCCGTGCCGCCCTAGCACCTCGACCTGGATGTAGCCGATCGGCACGCCATTCTTCAGTGTCAGCGCCGTATAGGTCGCCGGCAACGTCGCGCGCCGCGCGGGAATCATGCCCATGGTCGCAAAAGCGAGGCCGAGGTCGTCTTCCACCAGGAAGACATCGCCGGGCTCGGCGAATTGGAAGGCGGCAACATCGCGCTCGCGTGTAATCATCGACACACGCGCAAGCCCGATCGCGGATCTTGCTTCGTTGCCACGCAGCGGCCGTACTCGCCGTGGCCCGCGTCGCGCCTCGACGCGCAGGTCGGGGTAGGAGGTCCGCAGGCCGCGACCCTGGAAATGCATGTTCGGCCGGTCGAATCGCGCGGTCGTGCGTTCCGGCGTGTCACGTCCGGCGCGCAGCACATACGACATGTCGAGACGATCGCCGAACGCCTCGCGACTGAAATCATCGCCGGGCATCGCGGCGATCAGGCCGATCAGAAAATCAGCGTCGGTCATGCCGTTCGGTACCAGCCGGTCTACCGGCGCGAGATCGGCTGGATGTTGGGCAATGAGCCACTCTGACTGCACGGGCGCGAGCAACGGGGGCAAGGCCGCGAGTATCTCGCGGGTCGCTTCCTCGTCATTCCGGTCAAGCACCAGGGAGCCGGGCCAGTGTTGGGAGATCCAGTGCGCCGTCGGCCAGAAGAAGCGATAGGGCGTATCGGTGCCGGCGATGCCGCTGCCGGTCAGGGCAGCGCGATGCCGGCGCAGGTCCTGCCTGCGGCTGAATCCCTGCAGCATCCGGCGAACGCGGCCGCGAATCCGGCGATTGTCCGGATAGGCATCGAGAAAGCACAGCAGCTCGTGCAGCCTTCGCAGTTGACCCGGGGAGTCGAGCCGGCTTTCAGCCAGGCTCGCGAGCAGGGCGAACTTTCGCGCAGGCAACCCCGGGCCGTAACGGCGTGCAATCCGTTCCAGCGACCCCAATGCACGTGCGGCTTTTCGGCTTGCCACCAGTCGATCCTAGCAGGCCAGCTGCGTTAGAGTGTCGGCAGTGCGCACCATTATCATTCATGTGTTCCTTGTTGCGCTCGTCGTCTGCGGCGATGCCCGCGCACAGGCGGTCATCTCGCTTGACGAAGCGGCGGCGGGAAGATTTGCCCGCCTGGCGCTTGCCTGCGTGCACCTCGAATATCCCAACAAGATCGGGCATGTGCTCGCGAGCGATGCCGATGTGCGACCGCCCAGGGAACTGACGCCGGCATTCTTCGGCTGCTTCGACTGGCATTCGTCAGTGCATGGGCATTGGCTGCTGGCGAGGCTTGCACACTTGTACCCGGACTCCGGATTCGCGTCGGCTGCACGTGCCGCCCTGGATGCGAGTTTCTCGAATGCAAATATCGCGGTGGAGGCGGCCTATCTGCGTGGCGCCGGCCGCGCGTCATTCGAGCGGCCCTATGGCCTCGCTTGGCTATTGCAGTTGCTGGCGGAACTGCGGAGCTGGCCCGATCCCGACGCGCAACGTTGGGCGGCCTCCTTGCGCCCGCTGGAAATCGAGGCGGCAGACCGGATCCGGGCCTGGCTGCCGAAACTCAATTACCCGATCCGGGTCGGCGAACATTCGCAGACCGCGTTTGCCTTCGGCTTGATCCGTGACTGGTCCGTGACGGCTGGCGACAGGGCGATGACGGCACTGATCGATGATAGAAGTCGCGCGTACTATCTGGCCGACAGGGATTGCCCGCTGCGCTATGAACCGTCTGGTGAGGATTTCCTGTCGCCCTGCCTCGCGGAGGCGGACCTGATGCGGCGCGTGATGGCGCCGGTGGAATTCTCCAGATGGCTCGGCAGGTTCCTGCCACAGATTCCGAAGGGTGGCCGTGGCGACTGGTTACAACCGGGTGTGGTGACGGATCGTGGCGACCCAAAACTTGCGCATCTGGACGGCCTGAATCTCAGCCGTGCCTGGATGCTGCTGGGAATTTCCTCAGGACTGCCAGCTGGCGATAAGCGTGGCCTGTCGCTGAAAACGGCGGCCGATGCGCATGCGATCGCGGCATTGCCGGCCGTGACCGGTGAACACTACGAAGGCGGGCACTGGCTCGGCAGTTTTGCGGTTTACCTGCTCGGCGGCTCCGGCCGTTTGGCCGGAGCCGCCGGCAACTAGGCTTTACTTGAAGTCGATACGGCGGAAAGTCATCTCGCCCCAGAACGAGCGCAGTTCCTCGTAACCCTCGACCAGCGCATCTTGCTTGTCCTGCGCAAGCATGGCGCGAGTCTCGGCCTGCATCTTCTTGAACTTCGCGCCATCCGGGTCGGACACGGCGGCACTCGGGAGCTTCATCACGAGCATCATGTTGAAGTCGCGATTCGCGGCCGTCTCGCTCAGGTATACGAAGCAATCGACCACGACACCATTCTTCTTGCCGACCTCGCAGCCCGTCACCCAGGTCTGCTTGATCCCTTCCAGGTAGTCATCGATGCGGTTCGGGTTCACCTTCACCATCGTGACATTCCAGACTTCTTTGCTTGGCGTGTAATCGGTATAGGCCTCAAATGCCTGTGCCGTTCCCGCCAGCGCGAGTGTGGCAGCGGCTGCCACAATGGAAATCTTCATCATCGTTAACTCTCCCCCAATTATTGACTGTGATATCCGGCTGGTTGCCGAATGCCCAATTATGGACCATGTGAGGGCGCAGCGCCCTGCAAATAGTCGACAGCGACATGCAGCAGGGACTTCAATCCCACAGCAATGCCGCGTTCGTCCACGAAAAATCTATCGGAATGATTGTCCGGTGCAGCGCGGAGGTCCTGTGCTGGCGGCGTGATTCCGACCCAGTAGTAGACGCTCGGCGCTTCACGCGCGTAATAGGAGAAATCCTCCGCAACGGTCTGCGTATCAAGCGCCTTGACGGCGTCGCCGCCGAACGCAGCCTGCAAGGACGCAGTGACTGTTTTTGTCAGCGCCGGGTCATTGTCGACGACGGGGTTGGGTGCCGGCATCATTTCAAGAACCGCCGTCGCACCATTGGCCTCGGCCACATGGATAACCACGCGTTGCATGCGATCGATGATCTCCTGGCGAATCGCCGGCGTGAAGGTGCGCAGCGTGCCGAGCATCTCGACAGTCTCCGCAATGATGTTGTGGCGCACGCCGCCGTTGATCGCTCCGATGCTGACGACAGCAGGATATGCCGTGATGTCGGTCTGCCGGCTGACGATGGTCTGAAGGGAATTGATGATCTGGGCGGCAGTGACGATCGGGTCGATGCCGGCCCAGGGCCGTGCGCCGTGGCTCTGGCGGCCGGTCACGACGATTCGGAAGAAATCCGACCCGGCCATGAAGGGCCCGGACCGCACACCGACCGTGCCAGCATGCAGCGTAGAAATCACGTGCAGTCCGAAGATGGCTGCCGGCTTTGTAATGTCGAAAAGGCCCTCCTGCATCATCAGCGGTGCGCCACCCTGTTCGCCCTCCGGCACGCCTTCCTCGGCGGGCTGGAACACGAACATGACGGTGCCTGGCAGGCGTTCACGCAGACTGGCGAGAATCTCGGCGACCCCCATCAGGATCGCGGTGTGGGCGTCGTGACCGCAGGCATGCATGACACCGACCTGGCGGCCGCGGAATTCGGCCATCGCAGTCGAGCGAAACGGAACGTCGGTGAGTTCAGTGACTGGCAATGCGTCCATGTCGGCCCGCAGCATGATCGTGGGTCCCGGCAGCGCTCCGCGCAGCACCGCGACGACGCCGGTGTGCGCGATACCGGTTTTGACTTCCAGGCCGAGCGAGCGCAGGTGTTCCGCAACGATTCCCGACGTGCGGAACTCACGGTTTCCGAGTTCCGGATGGCGGTGGAAATCGCGTCGCCAGTCAATCACGCGCGGTTCCAACGCGGCAACCGCCGCATCTATTTCGCCGCCCATCACTTCCGCGCGCGCGGCGGTGATTGCGACGAGGCACAAGGAAGTCAGCAGCAACCATCGTTTCATCGCCTTCTCCAGGGTCAAATTGCCATTGCTTCTACAGTCACAGGAACCCCGCTGAATGCCGCGTTGCCGCTGACTGCGTCGACAACCAGTTCATCAGTGAGATCATTGATACTCGCGCCCGGGTGCGCGCTTGCGACGGCTTGCCGGGTGCCTGGCCGGTCGTGACCCCAGCCGTGCGGCAGGCAAACGACGCCGGGCATGATTGCGTCGGAGAGTTCCGCATCGACCGCTATCGCGCCGGCGCGCGAGCGCACGCTGACGCGAGCGCCGTCATTGATTCCGAGTCTTGCGGCATCAGCAGGGTGCATCAGCAGCGTGCAGCGTCTGGGGCCCTTCACAAGGCGCTGGCTGTTATGCATCCAGGAATTATTGCTGCGCAAGTCGCGACGTCCAATGAGGCGCATGGCCGGTGCAGTCATGGATCGCGACATTTCCCTGGCCAGCCGGTCTACGTCTGCAACAAATGGCGCAGGCGCGAGCTGGATGCGCACGCCGGGGCCGAGCCGCTCCGGCAGGCAAGGCTCAAGGGCCCCGAGGTCCTGACCATGCGGGAGGCGGGCCAGCCCTGCAAGCGTCAGTCCCTTTCCAAACGGCGTCCATCCGGCACCACGCGGGCCGAAGCGCAATCCAAGCGCAAGCAGTCGTTTCGGCGTCAGGAAACGTGCACGCAGCCGATCCACGAGGCCGGGCCGGCGACCGGGGTCTCGCACTGCGAGGCGCGCGGCAATTCCCTGGAGGATCTGCCAGTCGTGCCGCGTGTCAGGTGCCGGGTCATAAAGCGGCATCGAATACTTGACGGTGTTTCTGATGGCGAGCAGGTGAAAGATGAGGTCGTAATGATCCCGTTCGAGGGCGAATGTCGGCGGCAGGATGATGTTGGCGTGCCTCGTCGTCTCGTTGATATAGAAATCGACCGAAGCCATAAATTCGAGTTTGCCCAGTGCCCATTCCAGCCTCGCGCCATTCGGCGTCGACAGCACCGGATTGCCCGCTGACGTGATGAGCGCACGTACCTGGCCGGGACCCGGCGTGTCCATTTCCTCGGCAAGCGCCGCTACCGGGAATTCGCCACTGAACTCCGGTAGCCCGCGCACCCGGGTGCGGCGGCGGTCGAAATGCCCTGCCTGGCTGGTGCCCTGCGTGCGCGCAACCAGGTCGAAAGCTGGCGCCGTGAACATGGCGCCGCCGGGCCGGTCAAGATTCCCGGTCATCACGTGCAGCACCTGGATCAGCCACTGGCAGAGACTGCCGAAACTCTGGGTCGAGGTGCCGACACGGCCATGACAAGCGGCTGAACGCGCCGATGCGAACTCCCGGGCGAGTGTGCGGATCTCGGTGGCCGGAATGCTGGTTGCCTCGGCAACCGCTTCCGGGGGGAATCGGGCAGCCAGCCGCTCGACGGTCTCGATGCCATCAATCCATGGCTGCAACCTGCCGGGCGCGAAACTCCGCTCTTCGAACAGCACATTGATCATTGCGAACAGCAGCAGCGCATCGCTGCCCGGCCGGATGAACAGGTGGCGGTCCGCCAGCGCGGCGGTCTCGCTGCGTCGTGGGTCCACCACGAAGATGCGGCCACCACGCGCCCGAATAGCCTTGAGCCGATGGGCAACATCGGGCGCGGTCATCAGGCTGCCATTCGAGGCAACCGGGTTTGCGCCCAGCACCAGCAGGAAATCCGTGCGATCGATATCCGGAATCGGCAGCAGGAACTGGTGTCCAAACATCAATAAGGACGCGAGGTGATGCGGCAGCTGGTCGACCGAGGTTGCGGAATAGCGATTGCGGGTCTGCAGGGCGCGCGAAAGCACGACGCTCGACAACAATGCCGAGTAGCTGTGGACGGTCGGATTGCCAAGATAGAGCGCCACGGCATCCTTGCCATGCGTGGCCTGGATCGCCACGATGCGTTCTGCGACCTCGTCGATCGCTTCGTCCCAGCCCATGCGCTGCCAGCCGCCGGCCGTCCGTCTCACTGGATGGCGAAGCCGATCCGGGTCTTCGTGCACATCCTTCAGGCCGAGCGCCTTGGGGCAGATATGGCCGCGGCTGAACGGGTCATCCGGGTCGCCTCGCACCGAGAGTATTTCATTACCGCGGAGTCGTATCTCGACACCGCAGATGGCCTCACACAAGTGGCAGGTGCGGTAGTGGCGCCGAATGCCTGTTTCGGTACTCATCGCCGCAGGCGCACCCGGTAGAACAGCAGCCAGAAACCACTTGCCGCAAGCCCGAGTGCAAGCGCCGATGCACCGATCAGCAGCGCATGATTGAAATTCACGCGCTCTTTGTAATCCATGATGTGCAGCATCCAGAAGAAGTCGTACAGACGCCAGATATCATTGCGGCGTGCGATGACCTGGCCCGTGCTAGCCGACACGTATATGGTGGTTTTTCTAGGGTCGTCAAACCCGAGCCGCCAGACTGGCAGTGCACCGCGAAACTCGGACGAGACGTCGGATGTCAGTTCTGCGGCGACCACTGTTCCGTCGCCGGTGAAGTCACGGTCTGCAACCTCGCGCGCAGTTGCTTCATCGATACTTTCAACGATATGACCGTCACGCGTGTCTATCAATATGGCCGGCCGACCGATGCGCTCGACCTGCAGATACAAGTGACCCGCAACGCGAAGGGTTTTCAGGGCGCTGACCGGTCCCACCGAAGCGATTGCGGATCGCAGGTCGATCGAGAACTCGTCGTTATCGATCGGGGCTGGTTCGGGAATCGCGGCCTGTGTTTCGCCCCTGACCAATTCGATCGGAAACGCGCTCATGACGAGTCCGCCCGCGACCCAGAGCAGGACCTGGATGCCGACGACGACGCCGATCCACTTGTGAACGGAGGTCAAGACATTGGGAATTCTCACAGCCGGGCCTCTGATTCATTGAATAGCCAAATGCAGTCTACCGCAGGCGTTTTGCTGCCCTCCGGCTGGCTCTTGTTGAGGCCGCGGGTACCCTGCGCTATCATGCGCGCCGGTCGGGGGCGTGGCAGACGTCACCGCAGACGGGCAGCGAGGCCCGCCCGCGGTCCCCCGGAACCCAAAGGTCGATCAAGAGGCCCCCTCGCGGGGCCTTTTTTGTTTCGATCGGGTCGCCAGGAATGGGCCTCGTGCCCATTTTTTGTTTCTGGGGCCGACGGAGGCTGTTTTGAGGAACAGGTTGCTCGGCTTGCTGGAACCGGTGGTCGCGGGGCTCGGTTACGAGCTGGTCGAGGTCGAATTCAGTCCTGCGAGCAGCCGTGCCCTGGTCCGGCTTTACATTGACCGGACTGATGGTACGCCGGTAGCGCTCGATGACTGCGAGCGGGCGAGCGAGGCGGTCGGCAAGGTACTCGACGCCCAGGATCCCATCGAGCGGGAATACCAGCTCGAGGTCTCCTCGCCGGGCTTCGACCGGCCGCTCAGGACCGCCGCGCATTTCGTGCGGTTCGCCGGCAGTGAGGCGCGCATCGAGCTCGCGCAGCCGATCGAGGGGCGGCGCAGGTTCCGCGGCAAGCTGGGACCGGTCGAGGATGGACTGGTGATGATCGAAGTGGACCGGCGCGAGTGGAAACTCCCGCTGGCAGGAATCAGCAAGGCGAGACTGGTGGGTTGAAGAATGAACAAGCAGATCCTTGAAGTCGTCGAGGCCGTCTCCAATGAGAAGGGCGTCGCGCGCGACATCATTTTTGAGGCGCTTGAAGCGGCGCTCGCGTCGGCAACGCGGCGCAAGCACGGCGAGGACATCGACGTGCGCGTCGAAATCGACCGCAAGACCGGCGAATACAAGACATTCAGGCGCTGGAAGGTTTTCGCAGACGATTCCAATGAACTCGAGTTCACCGAACGCGAATTGCGCCTCGATGACGCGATCGACGTCGATCCGGCTGCCGTGATCGACGGCTTCGTCGAGGTGCCGATGGAGTCGGTCGCCTTCGGCCGCATCGGTGCCCAGACAGCCAAGCAGGTCATCGTGCAGAAAGTCCGCGAGGCCGAGCGCGCCCAGGTCGTCGAGGAATACAAGGACCGCGTCGGCACGCTGGTTTCCGGCATCGTCAAGCGCGTCGACCGCCACGGAGTCTATGTGGATCTCGGCGGCAATGCGGAAGGCTTCGTGCCGCGTGAGCACATGATTCCGCGCGAGATCGCCCGGCCGCAGGATCGCCTGAAGGCCTTGTTGCGCGAGGTTCGTTCCGAGCCGCGCGGCCCGCAGCTTTTCCTGTCCCGTACCTCGCCCGATTTCCTGATCGAATTGTTCAAGCTCGAAGTACCCGAAGTCGGTCAGGGCCTGATCCAGATCCTGGGTGCGGCCCGCGACCCCGGCGCGCGCGCCAAGATCGCAGTCAAGAGCCTTGACCCGCGCATCGACCCGGTTGGGGCCTGCGTCGGCATGCGCGGCTCGCGGGTGCAGGCCGTTTCGAACGAGATCGCGGGCGAACGCGTCGACATCATCCCGTGGGTCGAGAACCAGGCCCAGTTCGTCATCAATGCGATGCAGCCGGCCGAGGTGACTTCGATCGTGATGGATGAAGACACTCATTCAATGGATATCGCGGTCACCGAGGATCGCCTTTCGCAGGCGATCGGCCGTGGCGGGCAGAATGTGCGCCTGGCCAGCGAACTGACCGGTTGGCGGCTGAACGTGATGTCGGAACAGCAGGCCACCGAGCGCAGCGACGAGGAAACCGGCAAGTTGCGCGAGATGTTCAAGACCCTTCTCGACGTGGACGAGGATGTCGCGAATGTCCTGGTCCAGGAGGGCTTCTCGACGATCGAGGAAGTCGCGTATGTGCCGGCCAGTGAGTTGCTGGGTATCGAGGAGTTCGACGATGCGATGGTCGAGGAACTGCGCAACCGCGCGCGCGACGTGCTGCTGACCCAGGCGATCGCGAGCGAGGAAAAAGTCGACGAATCCGGGCCTGCCGAAGACCTTCTGGCGATCGAGGGCATGGACAAGGAGCTGGCCTACGAGCTGGCTGCGCGCGGTATCCGGACACGCGATGAACTTGCGGACCAGTCACTCGACGAGCTCGAAGCTGTGCCAGGCCTGGATCCGGAGCGTGCCGGGCAGTTGATCATGGCAGCGCGTGCCCATTTGTTTGAAGCAGCTGGGCAGGCCTGAGGCCGGGGCAGGGGAAAGAAGTCATGTCTGAAGTCACGGTCGAACAGTTCGCGGAAGCCCTGAAGGTCTCCGTCGACAAGCTGTTGGCACAGCTCGAGGAAGCTGGCATCCGCGTTGACGGCCCCAAGGGCCGCATCAGCGAGGACGCGAAGCACGAGTTGCTGACCCACCTGCGAAAGGCCCACGGCAAGGCCGAAGATGGCGGCGCGCCGCGCAAGATCACGCTGCGCCGCAAGGCGCAGAGTGAAATCAGGGTTGCGGCGCCGATGGGAAAGGCGCGAACGGTCAGTGTCGAAGTGCGCCGCCAGCGCACCTACATCAAGCGCGACGTGCTGGAAGAGCAGGCGCGGGTTGCGCAGGAAGAGGTGGACCGCCAGCGCGAGACCGAGGATGCCGAGCGTCTGGCGCTCGAAGAGCGCGCGAAGCGCGACGTGGAGCAACTCGAGGCGCAGCGCCGCGAACGCGAGGAATCCGAGCGCCGCTCGGCCGAGGAGAATTCCCGGCGCGCTGCGGAAGAGCAGACCCGGCGCGAAACCGAACAAAAGGCCCGCGAACAGGCCGAGAAAGAGCGTCGCCAGCGCGAGGAGAAGTCCCGCAAGACGACTGAAGACGACAAGGGCCCGCGCTTCGGACGCCAGGAACTGCACATTGCCGGCGGACTGTCGGCTCGCCACAAGAAGGGACGCACGCGGTCCGAGTCACGCCGTCGCGCGGTATCGACCGCCGACCGCAAGCACGGATTCGAGCTGCCGACGCAACCGATGCAACACGAAGTCAGCATCGGCGAGACGATCACGGTCGCCGAGCTGGCGCAGCGTATGGCGGTCAAGGCGAATGAAGTCATCAAGACCATGCTCAACATGGGCGTCATCGCGACGATCAACCAGCCGATCGACCAGGACACCGCGGTGCTCGTCATCGAGGAAATGGGTCACGTTGCCAAGATCCTGAAGGCGGACCAGATAGAGGAAGAGCTGCAGGCCGGCATGAAGAGTTCGGAAGAGCTTCTGCCGCGCCCGCCGGTCGTCACGATCATGGGTCACGTGGACCACGGCAAGACTTCATTGCTTGACTACATCCGCCGCACCAAGGTTGCGGCGGGCGAGGCGGGCGGCATCACCCAGCACATCGGCGCCTACCACGTGGAGACGCCGCGCGGCGTCATCACATTCCTCGATACGCCGGGCCACGCGGCATTCACGGCCATGCGCGCCCGTGGCGCGCAGGTCACGGACATCGTCGTGCTGGTCGTGGCGGCCGACGACGGCGTGATGCCGCAGACGAAGGAAGCCATCCAGCACGCCAGGGCGGCTGGAGTGCCGATGGTCGTCGCGGTCAACAAGATCGACAAGCACGGCGCGGACTTGGAAAAAGTCCGGGGCGAGTTGTCACAGGAAGCCGTGATCGCCGAGGACTGGGGCGGCGAGAATATCTTCGTCCCCGTATCCGCCAAGACCGGCGACGGCATTGACAAGCTGCTGGAGTCGATCCTGCTGCAGGCGGAGGTGCTGGAACTGAAAGCCGTGCGCGATGCGCCGGCGGTTGGTGTCGTGCTGGAAGCAAGTGTCGAGCGCGGCCGTGGTGCGGTAGCGACCGTGCTTGTCAAGCGCGGCACGCTGAAGGTTGGCGACTCTGTGGTGGCCGGCGAGCAATTCGGCCGGGTCCGCGCGCTTGCCGACGAACTCGGCCGTGAGACCCAGGAAGCCGGACCTTCCATACCTGTGCAGATGCTGGGCCTGTCGAGCCCGCCGAATGCCGGCGATGAACTGCTCGTCGTCGACAATGAGCGAAAGGCGCGCGAAGTCGCCATGTATCGCCAGGGCAAGTTCCGCGACGTCCGCCTGGCCAAGCAGGCGGGCCAGAAGCCCGAGGATGTGTTCTCGCAGATGGGAGAAGAAGGCAAGGCTGGCACTGTCAACCTGCTGCTGAAGGCGGACGTGCAGGGCTCGGCGGAGGCACTGCGCGAGGCGCTGGACAAGTTGTCGACCAGCGAAGTAGCCGTCAAGGTGATCTCGAGCGGCGTCGGCGGGTTGACGGAATCCGACATCATGCTGGCCGCTGCCTCCCGCGCCCAGATCGTGGCATTCAATGTGCGCGCGGATGCCGCGGCGCGGACTGCGATTCGCGACCAGAATGTGGAAGTCCGCTACTACAGCATCATTTACGAGGCCATTGACGACATCCGCACTGCGCTGACCGGCATGCTCGCGCCGGAGGTGAAGGAGCAGATTCTCGGCCTGGCCGAGGTACGCGACGTGTTCCGTTCCAGCAAGTTTGGGACGGTCGCGGGTTGCCTGGTCGTGGACGGCTACGTGCGGCGCAACAACCCGATTCGCGTGCTGCGCGACAACGTCGTGATATTCGAAGGCGAGCTCGAATCGCTGAAGCGGTTCAAAGATGATGCCTCGGAGGTGCGGGCAGGCACCGAATGCGGCATCGGGGTCAAGGGCTACAACGATATCAAGGTCGGCGACCAGATCGAGTGCTTCGAGCGCATCGAGGTTGCGCGCCAGCTCTGAGACCGTCATGCCGCGCGAGTATCCAAGGGCGCGACGGGTCGAGGAACAGCTGAAGCGGCTGCTGGCGGAGCAAATCCGCCGCGAGGTCAAGGACCCGCGGATCGGCCTGATCACGATCACGGCGGTCGAAGTGTCACGCGACCTGACCCATGCCAGGGTTTTCTTCACCCCATTCGCCGGTATCGGCGACCCCGAGGCGGCGCTCGAGGCGCTGCGGCATGCCGCTGGCTTCCTGCGCCATCAGATCCGCAAGCAGTTGCGGCTGCGCGTGGCGCCCGAATTGGCTTTTCAGGTCGATGAATCCATCGAACGTGCGGCGCGGCTTTCGGCGTTGATACACGATGCTGTCGAGGATGATCGCCGGCAGTCGGTCGAACACGATCCGGACGCGGAGTGATGGGCGTGCCGGTCGGCCGCCCCGCACCTCGCTGGCGGGATATTGACGGCATCCTGCTCCTGGACAAGCCCGAAGGCCTGAGTTCGAATGCCGCGCTGCAGCGGCTTCGCAGGGTCTACAGCGCGCGCAAGGCTGGTCACACCGGCAGCCTCGATCCACTGGCGAGCGGCCTGTTGCCGGTCTGTTTCGGGCAGGCCACCAAGGTGTGCGGCCTGCTGCTGGATGCAAACAAGGTCTATCGCGTGACGATGGTCCTCGGCGCACGCACTACGACAGGCGACCGCGAGGGCGCGGTCGCGGAGCAGCTCCCGGTGCCGGCGCTGGACGAGGAGACGATCCGGCGTGTTGCAGCAGGCTTCCTGGGAGAGTCTGAGCAGGTGCCGCCCATGTATTCGGCGTTGAAGCACCAGGGCCAGCGCCTGTACCAGCTGGCCCGCAAGGGCATCGAAGTCGAACGGCCGGCGCGACGCATCACCGTACATCGCATGGAGCTGATCGGCAGTGAAGGTCATCATCTGCATTTCGAGATCGAGTGCAGCAAGGGCACTTATGTCCGTAGCCTGGCCGAGGACTTTGCGCGTGCCTGCGGCACGGTGGGGCACGTCGGCAGCCTGCGCCGCCTGAGCCTCGGACCATTCGAGCGACCGGAGATGCGTGCGCTGGCTGACCTGGAGCAGACTGCTGCGCTTCGTGCCGAACTCGACGCCCTTTTACTGCCGGTCGATGCTGCCTTGCCTGGCATGCCGGTCGTCACGCTTGGACTCGCGGAGCAGGCCTGCGTGCTGCAGGGACAGGCCGTGTTCGTGACAGGTCCCGGTTCAGCCCGGGTCCGGATGTATGGGGAAGCCGGCTTGTTTCTGGGCACCGGCCGGATGACCCCCGAAGGACGCCGATTGGCGCCGGAAAGGATCATGGTGGACATCGCTCCCGCAGCGGGCAATCAAGCTTGAGACAGCCCCCCGCGGCGGGTACAATGCGCGGCTCTAAAAGGGTTAAGTGCCTGAGTTAAAAGGTTGTATCTAGATGCCATTCACGAGTGCACAGAAGGCGGAGGTCGTCGGCAAGTTCCGGCGCGCTCCGAAGGACACGGGGTCGCCTGAAGTGCAGATCGCATTGCTGTCCCAACGAATCAACGGGCTGGCCGAACATTTCACCACTCACAAGAGTGACCATGCCTCGCGGCGTGGCTTGCTGAAAATGGTGGCACAGCGCCGTCGGCTGCTGGATTACCTCAAGGCGAATGCCCCTGATCGTTATTCCAAGGTCGTAAACGATCTTGGCCTGCGCCGCTGAGGCGCGTCAGCGATTCGTTGCCCGCCGGATTCGGCAGGCCTTCGGGAACTGACACCTTATTCAGATACCAGGGGGAATCCGCGTGAGCGTTTCCAAGCAGACTTTCAAATATGGCGAGCACCAGGTCACGATCGAGACCGGCCGCCTGGCGCGTCAAGCCGACGGCGCCGCCGTTGTCACCATGGGCGATACCGTCGTGCTTGTCACGGCTGTCGGTCGCCGCGAAGCGGTCGAGGGCCGGGATTTCTTTCCGCTGACCGTCAACTACGTTGAGAAGACCTACGCCGCGGGCAAGATTCCCGGCGGCTTCTTCAAGCGCGAAGGCCGTCCTTCCGAGAAGGAGGTACTGACCTCGCGGCTGATCGATCGACCGATCCGGCCTCTGTTCCCGGATGGCTTTTACAATGAGGTTCAGGTCGTCGCGACCGTGCTGTCGCTGGATCCGGAGATCGATTCCGACATTCCTGCGCTGATCGGCGCTTCGGCGGCACTCGCTCTCTGCGGCATACCGTTCTCGGGCCCCATCGCCGCTGCGCGGGTCGGCTACAAGAATGGCGCCTACCTGTTGAATCCGACCACGACCCAGGTCAAGACCGAGTCGGACCTGGACCTGGTGGTTGCCGGCACTCAGGAAGCCGTGCTGATGGTCGAGTCGGAAGCCAATTGCCTCTCTGAGGAGGTCATGCTCGGCGCCGTGCTGTTCGGACACGAGCAGATGCAGACGGCCATCGCCGCAATCAACAAGCTGACTGCAGAAGCCGGCAAGCCGCGCTGGGATTGGAAAGCCCCGGAGCCGAATCTTGCACTGAAGCAGGCGGTCGCCGCACAGTCTGAAAAAGCCTTCGCAGAAGCCTATGGCATCGTCGTCAAGCAGGCCCGCGTTGCACGCCTCGCGGAGATCCGCCAGTCGGTGCAGGCCGCGCTGTCGGGCGGCGAGAAGCCGCAGTTCACCCGCGACCAGGTCAGTTCCGAGCTGCATGCGCTGGAGTACCAGCTCGTCCGCGGCCTGATTCTGGATGGCAAGCCGCGCATCGATGGCCGCGACACGCGTACCGTCAGGCCGATCTCCGTAGAGGTCGGTGCACTGCCTCGCACCCACGGTTCAGCCATATTCACGCGCGGCGAGACCCAGGCCCTGGTCACGACGACCCTCGGCACCGGCCGCGACGCGCAGATCGTCGATGCGCTGGCAGGCGAGCGCCGCGAGCCGTTCATGCTGCATTACAATTTTCCGCCGTTCTCGGTGGGCGAAACGGGATTCATGGGATCGCCCAAGCGCCGGGAAATCGGCCACGGCAACCTGGCCCGGCGCGGCATCAGTGCCGTGATGCCGGATCTCATGCAGTTCCCGTACGTCCTGCGCGTGGTGTCCGAAGTGCTCGAGTCCAATGGCTCCAGCTCGATGGCGACTGTTTGCGGCACCAGCCTCGCGCTGATGGATGCCGGCGTGCCGCTCAAGGGCGCTGTTGCCGGCGTTGCGATGGGATTGGTGAAGGAGGGCGAGCGCTTTGCCGTGTTGACCGACATCCTGGGCGACGAGGACCACCTCGGCGACATGGATTTCAAGGTTGCCGGCACCAAGGATGGCGTGACCGCGCTCCAGATGGATATCAAGATCAACGGCATCACCGCCGAGATCATGAAGACCGCTCTGGAGCAGGCCAAGGCCGGCCGGCTGCACATCTTGGGCGAAATGAACAAGGTTCTCGACAAGCCGCGCGCGCAAATGTCCGAATGGGCGCCGACCATCGTGACCATCAAGATCGATCCGGAAAAGATTCGCGATGTGATCGGGAAGGGTGGCTCCGTGATCCGCCAGATCACCGAGGAAACCGGCGCTACGATCGACATCGAAAACGACGGCACAGTGAAGATTGCATCGGTCGACTCGGCTTCCGGGCGTGAAGCGCTGCGTCGCATCGAGATGATCACCGCCGACGTCGAGGTCGGGCACGTCTATGAGGGCAAGGTCGTCCGCTTGATGGATTTCGGCGCTTTTGTCGCGATCCTGCCGGGACGCGATGGGCTCGTGCACATTTCGCAGATTTCGGACGAGCGCGTCGAACGCGTCAGCGACAAGCTGAAGGAAGGTGATGTCGTCAAGGTGAAGGTGCTCGAAGTCGACCGCCAGGGCCGCGTGCGGCTTTCGATGCGAGGCGTCGCCTAGGGCAGCCGCAGCTCGCGGCAGCCCGCGAGCCTTTCCGGGCGCCAATTGGGCAGCGCCCAGGCCCAGATTTCACGTACCGCGGCACCAGCCAGTTCCGCCGGCGGCTCCTGCCTGAGCCATCCAAGTACCTTCCACAAGGCGGGACCTGCGCGACCCGCATCGAGGGGCACGGCGCGCCGCGATTTTGCGAGCTTGTGGCCGTCGGCCTCGAGCAGCAGCGGCAGGTGCGCATATTCAGGTGTCCGGAAACCGAGCGCTCGCTGCAACAGGATCTGGCGTGGTGTCGAAGACAGCAGGTCGCAGCCGCGGACGACCTCAGTGACGCCCTGGAGTTCGTCGTCCACGACCACGGCAAGGTGGTAGGCAAAGAAACCGTCACGCCGCTTGATCACGAAGTCACCGGCCTTGCGGTGGCAGTCCTCGCTCACCAGGCCTTGCAGGCGGTCCTCGAAGGAGACCTCGGCCGCCAGGGTGTCAGTGCGAAAGCGCAGCGCATGTGGCCCCTCCGCCGCGACAGGGACATTGCGGCAAGTACCCGGATAGACCCGTTCATCCGCTGGCTCCAACGACTGCGAGGCGATCTGCGAACGGCTGCATCGACAGGGGTAGCAGAGTCCGGCGGCCTGCAGATGCGCGAGCGCCTGCTCGTAGAATTGAGTTCTATTATTCTGGAATTCTACGTTTCCATCCCACTCAAATCCAAAGGATTCCAGGATCTGAAGCATGCGATCCGCAACACCAGGGATGACTCGATTGCGGTCCAGGTCTTCGATCCTGAGCAGCCAGCGGCCCCTGGATCGTCTGGCGCTCAAATAGCTGCCGACCGCGGCCAGCAGCGAGCCCAGATGCAGTGGACCGGAAGGAGTAGGTGCAAAGCGGCCGCAACGGCCGTGGGTATCAGAAGATCGTGGGGGCGCGGACAAACCGACGGCAGGCTGGTATCTCAGCGATACCAGTCGTCGCGATCGCCGTACTGCTTTTCACGCCGTTCGCGGCGTTCCTGGGCCTCGATGCAAAGCGTTGCGACCGGGCGCGCCTCCAGGCGCTTGACGCCGATCGGCTCGCCGGTCTCGATGCAATAGCCGTAGGTGCCATCGTCGATTCGGCTCATGGCTTCATCGATCTTTCGGATCAGCTTGCGCTCGCGGTCACGGGTTCGGAGCTCGAGGGCGAATTCCGATTCGAGTGTCGCACGATCATTCGGGTCGGGCGGATTGGCCGCCTCGTCCTTCATGTGCGTCATCGTGCGGTCCACTTCCTCCATCAGGTCGCGTTTCCAGGTGTTCAGGATCACGCGGAAGTGCGCGAGCTGCTCTTTGCCCATGTACTGCTCGCCCCTGCGTTCGTGATAGGGGCGTACGTTTCGTGGGCCAAGCAGCAGACTGTGACCACGCGGTGATTCATCGTCCTCGTCGATCGGTTCAAAGCGGCGCGTCATGCGTGCCTGTGCCGTCGTACCCATCGGACGCGGCTCTGCAAAGCGCGGCGGCGGCATGGGCATTTGCGCCCTGGCCGCAATCGACGCACGGATCGGTGATGCGACTTTCGCGACCTTGGCGGGTTTCGCCTTGGGAAGTGCGGCGAGGCGCGCTGCGGGCTTCGCTTTGCGCGAAATCTGGGCAGGCTTGCCCGACTTGCTCTTGGCGGACTTGCCGGCGCTGGCGCGGGATCCGGCGGTCCTGGCCCTGCGTGCAGTCGGCTTGGCGACCCGAATGGCCTTCCTTGCGACCGCTGTCTTGCGCGACGCGGCCTTCCTGGCGGCTGGTTTCCTGGTCTTCGAAGCCTTCTTTGCAGGCATCAGTTTCTCCGCTCCCGGCTAAATGGAGCGCCGGATTATAGCCCTCGCATTTCTGCGGTCCAGTGGCATGATTCTCAAGCCCCGCCTGGTTGCGGGCTCAGGGCAGAACCACCGGTTCCGCGGCGGCCCAGCCAATACGGCGACGCTCCGCAACAATCGTCGTGTAAATACCGCCACGCACGTTGAATTGTGCGGTCAGGCGCAGGAATCGCGGGTCCAGCGATGCGACCAGGCGATCCACGATCTCATTGGTCACTGCCTCGTGAAACGCGCCGCGGTCCCGGAATGACCAGATATAGAGTTTCAGGGACTTGAGCTCGACGCACAGTGCATCGGGGACATATTCCAGCTCCAATGTCGCAAAATCCGGCTGGCCCGTGCGTGGGCACAGGCACGTGAATTCTGGAATCTGCATGCGAATTGTATAGTCGCGGCCTGGGCTCGGATTCTGGAAGGTTTCGATGTCTCCATATGGCGACTGTTGGTTCATGTCGTTCGTGTCCGGGTCGTACTCAATCGCGGGCCGTTAATCTACACTAGCCGAAATGCGCCTAGCCAGGATAAAGCTCGCCGGTTTCAAGTCCTTCGTCGATCCGACCGTTGTGGCATTTCCCCGGAATCTCACCGGGGTCGTCGGGCCAAATGGCTGCGGCAAGTCGAACATCATCGACGCGGTTCGTTGGGTCATGGGCGAAATTTCCGCCAAGCATCTGCGCGGCGAATCCATGACGGACGTGATTTTCAACGGTTCCCGTGGCCGCAAGCCGGTTGGCAGTGGCTCGGTCGAGCTGGTATTCGACAACGGCGACGGAAAGATTGCCGGGCCCTACGCCGGGTTCGCGGAGGTGTCGCTGAAGCGACTCGTGTCGCGCGACGGCAATTCGACCTATTTCATCAATGGATCGAAATGCCGCCGCAAGGACATCACGCACTTGTTTCTCGGGACCGGGCTCGGGTCGCGCAGCTACGCGATCATCGAGCAGGGAATGATCTCGCGGCTGATCGAGGCGCGTGCCGAGGACATGCGGTCCTTTGTCGAGGAGGCGGCCGGGATTTCGCGCTACAAGGATCGCAGGCGCGAGACGGAGAATCGGATCTCGCACACGCGTGAGAATCTCGAGCGGCTGAACGACGTGCGCGAGGAAGTCGACAAGCAGATCCGGCACCTGCAGCGCCAGGCGGGCATCGCGCGCCGTTACCAGGAACAGGTCAACCGCAAGCGGCAATTGCAGGCCGAACTGCTGGCGCTCAGGATCCGCGACCTGGACGGGGACATTGCGGCCAGGCAGGCGCTCGCCGGCGAACGCGAGACTGCGACGCAGGCTGCGCTCGCAGAATTGCGATCGGCCGAGGCAGCGGTCGAAAAGGCGCGCGCCACGCACGCGGAGTGCTCGGACGCACTTGCCGCCGTGCAGGGCCGCTACTACCAGGCTGGAGCCGACGCCACGCGAACGGAACAGTCCCTGCTGCACACACGCGAACTGCGCCAACGGCAGCGCACCGACCTCGAGCGCGTGATGCAGGAACACCTCGAGTCGCGGGCACTGGTCGGCCGCGACCAGGAACAGCTGGGCGATCTTTCAGCCGCGGTCGCGCGCGCGGAACCCGAACTCCAGGCGGCGCGCAGGACCGAGGCTGCGGCCCGCGCTGCGCTGGCGGAAGCCGAGTCGGCGATGGCCGACTGGCAGCTGCGCTGGGAGACATTCAGCCGCGAATCTGCGGACGCCTCGCAGAACACGCTGGTCGAGCGGACCCGGATTGAACAGATCGAAGCCGGGCTCGCACGCCTGCTGGCTCAGCGTGAAAGACTTGTCGTGGAGCGCGCGCAGCTCGAGAAGATGGTTTCGGGCGCGCGGCCGGAGGAATTTGCGGCAGCGGAGCAGCAAGCGCGGGAGCGCGGTGCTGCCGCGCAGCGCGAGCTCGACGAGACACTTGCCAGGTTGCTGGCGGAACGCGAGTCCGAGCGCAACACGGCGAACGCCCTTGATACGGCCCGGGCAGAGCTGCAAGTAGCGCGTGGCGAACTGGTTGCGGTGGAAGCCGTGCAAAAGGCGGCACTCGGCCAGGCGCAGGGACGCGTTGTCGAATGGTTGTCTTCGCACAAACTCGAGCGCCGCTCGAGGCTGGCGCAGCTGCTGACAGTCGCCGCTGGCTGGGAGCGTGCCGTGGAGACTGCCTTGGGCAGCTACCTCGAGGCAGTCTGCGCCGAAGGAATCGATTCGTTCGCCGAAGCTGCGGACCGCCTCGATTCGGGGCGCGTAACGCTCGTCGAATCGACCGCGGCGCGGCCGGCGATGCCCGCTTCGGATTCATTGTTGTCCAAGGTATCCGGGCCCGCCGTTGTCGCGGGCCTTCTCGATGGCATCGTCGCCGTCGACACGCTGCGCGAGGCGGTTTCGCGTCGGCGGTCATTGCAGCCGGGACAGTCCGTCATCACTCGGGATGGCGTCTGGTTTGGTCCGGACTGGCTGCGGGTCTCGAAAAATGAAACCGAGCACGCGGGCGTCATCTCCCGGGAGCAGGACATCCGCAGGTTGCAATCCGCCGCTGCTGACGGCGAATCCGGGGTTCGCGAGCTCGACCAGGACCTCGCAGGCTGCAGGTCGCGGATCGCTGACCTTGATGCCAGCCGTGACGACATGCATGGTACGGTCAACCGGCTGCACCACGATCTGGTCAATGTGCGCGGGGCGCTTGAGGCGATCCGTTCGCGAGCGCAGCAATTCGGCGAAAGGCTCTCCCGGGTGCGCGGGGAGCTCGACCAGACCGAAGCCGAAATTGGCCGCGACGAACAGGAAATCCGCGCGGCGCGCCAGCGGCTAGAGTCCGGGCTTGCGCTGATGAATTCGTTGCAGGACCGGCGGCCTGCCCTGGAGCAGCAACGCGACGCATTCCGTGCCCAGCTTGCGTCGGCGCGCGAACGCAGCGCGAGCGACATCGCGGCGGCCCAGCAGGTGGAAATCCGCTTTGAGTCGCAGCGTTCGTCGCTGGCCACTCTGCAGACGAGCCTGGATCGCGCCAGCGATCAGGCCCGCCTGCTCGCGACCCGCCGCCTGGACCTCGAGCGCCAGCTTGCGGAAGGCGAGGCGCCGCTCGCGGACCTCGAGCGCAAGCTGCAGCAGTACCTGGAACAGCGTCTGGCGGTCGAACGGAAACTTGCCGAGTCGCGTCGGCTGGTCGAGGAGGCGGACGCGCAGGTCCGCGAACTCGAAACGAAGCGCCAGGGATCCGAGGGCCGGGTCGAGTCGGCGCGGGCCGCGTTTGCCGAGATCAGCCTCGGAATGCAGGAAGCCCGCGTGCGACGCGAATCCGTGATGGAGCAGTTCGTGGCCACTCACTTCGACTTCGCCGCAGTCGCTTCGGCATTGCCGCCTGAGGCAAGCGTGCCGGCATGGGACCAGCAGCTGGCCGAGACCAGCGAGAAAATCGAGAGGCTGGGGGCGGTCAACCTGGCGTCGATTGACGAACTGAAGGAGCAGTCCGAGCGCAAGGATTACCTCGATCGTCAGTTTGCCGACCTGTCCGATGCACTCAACACGCTGGAACAGGCGATTCGCAGAATCGACCGTGAAACACGCGCGCGCTTCCAGGACACGTTTGATCGCATCAATAACGGCCTGAAAGAGAAGTTTCCGCGCTTGTTCGGGGGCGGCGCAGCCTACCTCGAACTCGTCGGGGATGACCTGCTGACAGCGGGCGTTGCGGTCATGGCGCGGCCGCCGGGCAAGCGCAACAGTTCGATCAGCCAGTTGTCGGGCGGGGAGAAGGCGCTGACCGCAGTGGCGCTGGTGTTCTCGATCTTCGAACTTAATCCTGCTCCGTTCTGCCTGCTCGACGAGGTCGACGCGCCGCTTGACGACAACAACGTGGGCCGGTTCTGCGACATCGTCAGGGATATGTCGGAACGCGTACAGTTCGTCTTCGTCACGCATAACAAGTCGACTATGGAGCTCGCGAACCACCTTTTTGGGGTGACCATGGGCGAGCCCGGCGTATCACGCCTGGTCGCCGTGGATGTCGACGAGGCCGTCCGCATGGCGGCCGTCGGCTAGCCGGACAGGCATCCCAGTGTCGGAAC
>JAQBHG010000093.1:0-4595 GCA_032127975.1 Steroidobacteraceae bacterium | reverse complement strand
GAACCCGCGACCCCCGGCGTGACAGGCCGGTATTCTAACCAACTGAACTACCGCTCCAGGTCACTGGTGGGTGCTGCAGGGATCGAACCTGCGACATTCGCCTTGTAAGGGCGACGCTCTACCAGCTGAGCTAAGCACCCCTGTGGACCGGAATCCGGCCCCCTGGGAGGCGCGAGACTATACGGCATCGACCCCACGGTGCCAAGCACGCGCCCGGCTTCTTCAGTGCTGTTGCATCGGCTTGACGCCACGCCGTCCGGTGCGCCGCTCGGGTTCCTTCGGCGCAGCGGCAGGCGCAGGCGCAGCGGCGGTCGCGACCGCCACGATCGGGCTCTTTTCCATCGCGATCTCGAGCACTTCGTCGATCCACTTGACCGGCCGGATGTCGAGCTTGTCCTTGATGTTGGCGGCGATCTCGACGAGGTCCTTTTCGTTCTCGCTCGGGATCAGCACCGTCTCGATGCCGCCGCGCTGCGCGGCCAGCAGTTTTTCCTTCAGCCCGCCGATCGGCAGCACTTCGCCACGCAGCGTGATCTCGCCGGTCATCGCAACACTCGCGCGCACCGGAATCTTGGTCAGCGCCGAAACGAGTGCGGTGCACATGCCGATGCCCGCGCTCGGGCCGTCCTTGGGGGTCGCGCCTTCAGGCACGTGCACATGCACGTCCACTTTCTGGTAGTAATCGCCTTCGACACCGAGCATGTCCGCACGGCTGCGCACCACGGTCATCGCCGCCTGGATGGACTCCTGCATGACCTCACCGAGCTGGCCGGTGAACAGCAGCTTGCCCTTGCCGGGCACGACGGCGGCTTCGATGGTCAGCAACTCACCGCCGACCTCGGTCCACGCGAGCCCCGTCACCTGGCCGACGCGATTGGCCTCCTCGGCCTTGCCGTAGCGGAAGCGGCGCACGCCCAGGAAGTCGTTGAGATTCTCCGTTGTCACGGAGATCTGCGTGATCGCCGGATCAAGCAGGATCCGCTTGACGGCCTTGCGGCAGATCTTGGCCGTCTCGCGCTCGACATTGCGCACGCCCGATTCGCGGGTGTAGTGGCGGATGATGTCGAGGATCGAGGGATCGTCGACCTCGAGTTCCCCATCCTTCAGCCCGCTCTGCCTGACCTGCTTTGGCAGCAGGTAGCGGCGCGTGATATTGAGCTTTTCGTCCTCGGTGTAGCCGGGCAGCCGGATCACTTCCATGCGGTCCAGCAGCGGCGCGGGAATATTCAGCGTGTTCGCCGTGCAGACGAACATGACCTCGGACAGGTCGAAGTCGACCTCGAGATAGTGATCGGCAAAGGACGAATTCTGCTCGGGGTCCAGCACTTCCAGCAGCGCCGATGACGGATCGCCGCGGAAGTCCATCGACATCTTGTCGACTTCGTCGAACAGAAAGAGGGGATTACGTACCCCGGTACGGGCCATGTTCTGCAGCACCTTGCCCGGCAGCGAGCCGATGTAGGTGCGGCGGTGGCCGCGGATCTCGGCCTCGTCACGAACGCCGCCGAGACTCATGCGCACGAACTTGCGATTGGTCGCGCGCGCGATCGACTGGCCGAGCGAGGTCTTGCCGACTCCGGGCGGGCCCACCAGGCACAGGATCGGGCCCTTGAGCCGCTTCACGCGCTTCTGCACGGCCAGGTACTCGACGATGCGTTCCTTGACCTTCTCCAGGCCGTAGTGGTCCTCGTCGAGCACGAGCTGTGCCGCGGCGATGTCGAGGTCGACCTTGGTGCGCTTCTTCCAGGGCATGCGGACCAGCCAGTCGACGTAATTGCGCACCACAGTCGCTTCCGCGGACATCGGCGACATCAGCTTCAGCTTGTTGAGCTCGGCCGTCGCCTTCTCGCGGGCTTCCTTCGGCATGCCGGCCTTGGCAATGCGCTTCTCCAGGTCGCCCAGCTCATTTGGCGCGTCATCGAGGTCGCCCAGTTCCTTCTGGATCGCCTTCATCTGCTCATTGAGGTAGTACTCGCGCTGGCTCTTTTCCATCTGCGTCTTGACGCGGCCGCGGATCTTCTTCTCGATCTGCAGCACTTCCATCTCGCCCTCGATCAGGGTCATGACCTGTTCGAGCCGGGTGCGGACGTCCTGCATCTCGAGCACTTTCTGCTTCTCGCTCAACTTCAGGGCCATGTGCGCCGCGACCGTGTCGGCCAGCCGGCCCGGCTGCTCGATGCCCGCCAGCGAGGTCAGGATCTCGGGCGGCACCTTCTTGTTGAGCTTCACGTACTGTTCGAAGTGCGAGACAACCGAGCGGCTCAGCACTTCGATTTCGCGCTCGTCGTACTGCTCGACATCCGGCAATGGCGTCATGTCGGCGGCGAAATAGCCGTCCACATCCATGCCCTCGACCATCGCGCGCGCAACGCCCTCGACCAGCACCTTGACCGTGCCGTCGGGCAGCTTCAGGAGCTGCAGGATGGTTGCGACCGTGCCGACCGTGTACAGGTCGCGCGGTTTCGGGTCGTCGACATCGGCCGCTTTTTGCGCCACCAGCAGGATCTGTTTGTCACGGTTCATCGCCTCGTCAAGCGCCAGGATGGACTTGTCGCGGCCGACGAACAGCGGGATGACCATGTGTGGATAGACCACCACGTCGCGCAGCGGCAGCACCGGCACGCGTGTCGATTGTGGGGCTTTCGGGGCTTTGCCGGTCTCTTCTGTCACTTTGCGATCCTCCGGCGCGCAGATCCATGCGCCGTCGTGTTCGATGGCAAGGATACGTCATGGGGGCGACCGGTGTGCTGCACAAGTCGCATTCTCCGGGAGCCTTGGGGCACGCCCGGGAAATGCATCACAAACGGAATGTCAGGATCAGTGGCCGTCGGACCCGGCGGCGCGGCGAATCTCGGGCGGCACGACCTGCGGCTCGTCATTGCGATAGACGAGGTAGGGCTTGCTGTCGCCCAGGATGACGGTCTCGTCCACGACCACCTTGGCGACATTCTTCAGTGACGGCAGGTCATACATGATGTCGAGCAACACATTTTCGAGGATCGTGCGCAGGCCGCGCGCACCGGTCTTGCGGTCCATCGCCTTGCGGGCGACTGCGCGCAGGCCATCTTCGCGCAGCTCCAGGTCCGTGCCCTCCATCTCGAAGAGGCGCGCGTACTGCTTGGACAAGGCATTGCGCGGCTGGGTCAGGATGGTGACGAGGGCCTCCTCGTCCAGCTCCTCCAGCGTCGCGACCACCGGCAGGCGGCCCACGAACTCGGGGATCAGGCCGAACTTGATCAGGTCCTCGGGCTCGACGTCCTTGAAAAGGTCGGCGCCCATCGGCCGCTCGCTGGGGGCGCGCACCTCGGCCGCGAAGCCGATACCGCCGCGGCTGCTGCGCTTCTCGATGATCTTTTCGAGGCCGGCGAAGGCGCCGCCGCAGATGAACAGGATATTCGCCGTGTCGACCTGCAGGAACTCCTGCTGCGGATGCTTGCGGCCGCCTTGCGGCGGCACCGAGGCGATCGTGCCTTCGATCAGCTTCAGCAGCGCCTGCTGGACGCCCTCGCCCGACACGTCGCGGGTAATCGAGGGGTTGTCGGATGTGCGGGAGATCTTGTCGATCTCGTCGATGTAGACGATGCCGGTCTGCGCCTTCTCGACGTCGTAGTCGCACTTCTGGAGCAGCTTCTGGATGATGTTCTCGACGTCCTCGCCGACATATCCCGCCTCGGTCAGCGTCGTCGCGTCGGCAATCGTGAATGGGACATTGAGCAGCCGCGCAAGCGTCTCCGCCAGCAGCGTCTTGCCGCAACCGGTCGGCCCGATCAGCAGGATATTGCTCTTGGAGAGCTCGACCTCATCCTTGTCCGTGCGGTGACGCTTGTCGCCGGGCTTGGTCTGCAAGCGCTTGTAGTGGTTGTAAACGGCGACCGCGAGGATCTTCTTGGCGCGGTCCTGGCCGATCACGTATTCGTCGAGGACCTTGCGGATCTCATGCGGCTTCGGCAGCCGGTCCCGGGACCGTTCCTGCTTCTCCTCGAGTTCCTCGCGAATGATGTCATTGCAGAGTTCGACGCACTCGTCGCAGACGAACACCGACGGGCCGGCAATCAGCTTGCGTACTTCGTGCTGGCTCTTGCCGCAAAACGAGCAGTACAGCAGCTTGCCGTCGTCGTGCTTGCCCCGGGTATCGTCGACCATGTTCGGTGGGCCCTCGTTGGCCGGCCGGCGCCGGCAGCGTTCTTATAGCATGCCGTATCCGGCGCGGTAAAATCCTTCTTAACTCAGTCAGTTACCGCCGCTACCTTGTGCGGTGTCTCACTCAGCTCTTGCCTATGGTCGGCAATTGGCCGCGCTTTTCGAGGACCCCGTCCACAATTCCATATTCACGCCCCTGCTCGCCGCTCATGAAATTGTCGCGGTCGGTGTCCTGGCGGATCTTTTCCATCGGCTGGCCGCAATGGAATGACAGGATCTTGTTGATGCGGTCGCGGGCATCCAGGATTTCGCGGGTGTGGATCTCGATGTCCGTGGCCTGGCCCTGGAAGCCGCCCAGCGGCTGGTGAATCATGATGCGCGAGTTCGGCAGCGCGAAACGCTTGGCCTTGGCGCCGGCCGCCAGCAGCAGGGCGCCCATGCTTGCCGCCTGCCCG
>JAQBHG010000092.1:0-63933 GCA_032127975.1 Steroidobacteraceae bacterium | reverse complement strand
TGCCCCTCGAAAAGCGCTGTGTTCGGTGTATGTCCGACGGCAATGAAGATTCCGGTCACGTCCAGGTCCTTGGTGTTGTTTCCATTGGCCGGCTTCACGCGGACGCCAGTGACACCCTGCTCATTACCCAGGACTTCTTCGACAACGTGATTCCACAGATAGGAGACTTTGCCATCTTTGGCGAGCGCCGACAGGCGATCCTGCAGGATCGCTTCCGCGCGCAGACGATCACGGCGGTGGATCAAGGTCACATGCGAGGCGAGATTCGCGAGATAAATCGCTTCCTCGACCGCGGTGTTGCCGCCCCCGACCACGGCGACACGCTGGTCGCGGTAGAAAAAGCCGTCGCAGGTCGCGCACGCGGAGACGCCGCGCCCGCGATAGCGAGTCTCCGATTCGAGCCCGAGATAACGCGCGGATGCGCCGGTCGCGATGACTAGCGCGGCGCAACTGTATTCGCCGTCGTCACCGACAAGGTGAAATGGGCGCTTGCCGAGTTCAACGCGCCCGATCTGGTCATGCGCCATCTCGACGCCGAATCGCTCCGCATGCCGGCGCATGCGATCCATCAGATCCGGGCCGAGCAGGCCCTCGACGTCGCCCGGCCAGTTATCCACTTCGGTAGTCGTCATCAACTGCCCACCTTGCTCAAGTCCGGTAACCAGCAGCGGCTTGCGATTGGCGCGCGCCGCGTAGACCGCAGCCGCGTAGCCCGCGGGGCCGGAACCCAGGATGATCAGCGGCGAGTATCGGGGGGTCGTCATGTATAGTGTTCTCCGCTCGTTTCCGCGCGCATCGCATCTTCGCCACACCGAATAGCCGCGCATCCTATCAGGCGGCTGTCGTGGCACATGGGCGCTTGCGATGCCAATTGCAATGTTCTTATAATCAACCGCTTATAGCTAATTCCTTACTAGGATTCTTAGTCCGTGGCCAAGACCGCTGCCAATGCTTCCAATCCGGAAGCCAAGCTCGATCCAGTATTCGCCAGGGCGCTGCGGGAAGCCGCGTTCTGGCTGCTCGCCGCGCTTGCGCTGGTGCTGATGATCTCGCTCTCGAGCTACGACGCCTACGACCGCAGTTTCAGTTATACCGGCGAACCGGGCCAGGTCGGCAACCTGATCGGGCCATTGGGGGCCTGGATCGCAGGCATCCTGCTGATGCTTTTCGGTTGGCCAGCATTCCTGTTTCCATTGGCCATTGCATTCAGTGCGTGGATCGGTTTCAAGCGCGCGCCCGATGAACCCGGGCAGGGGCGCTCGACACTTGCCTTGCGCACGATCGGACTTGTCGCCGCACTCGGGGCGAGTTGCGGGCTCGCGACGCTGCATTTCGGCGCCGGCGCATTGCCCGCCGGGGCAGGCGGCATCCTCGGCAGTCTGATCGGCGATGGTCTTGCGGCCGCGGCTTCCTTGCTGGGCGCGACACTACTGATGCTCGGATTGTGGTTTGCGGGCGTCCAACTCTACACGGGCATCTCCTGGCTTCGCGTGATGGATTTCATCGGGCATTGGGTGCTTGCCGGCGCATCGTGGGTCCGCAATCGCATTTCTATGTCACGCGATCAGGCAGTGGGCCGGGAATCGCGCGAGGCACGCGAGACCCTCGTGCGCGAAGTCCAGAAGAAGGCCGGTGCACGCACTCCGCCACGCATTGAAACCTCCGCGCCGCCGGCACCCAGCCAGCGCGCCGAGAAGGAAAAGCAGGTGCAGCTGTTTGCCAAGCCTGCCGCCAAGGATCTGCCGGAGCTCAAGCTGCTGGACGATCCTCCGGCGCGCGAAAAAGCCTATTCACCGGAAGCGCTTGATGCAATCTCACGGCTCGTCGAGATCAAGCTGAAGGACTTTGGCGTGGACGTGGAGGTCGTCGCCGTGCTGCCTGGTCCAGTCGTCACGCGCTTCGAACTCAAGCCGGCACCGGGCGTCAAGGTCAGCCAGATCAGCGCGCTCGCCAAGGATCTCGCGCGCGCGCTTACGGCGATCAGCGTGCGGGTCGTCGAGGTCATACCCGGAAAGTCGGTCGTCGGACTCGAGATTCCGAACGAAACGCGTGAACTGGTCACGCTCGGCGAGATCATCCGTTCACGCGCTTATGACGAGCTTGCCTCGCCGATTGCGCTTGCCCTCGGCAAGGACATCGGTGGCGCGCCGGTGGTCGCGGACCTGGCGCGAATGCCGCACCTGCTGATCGCGGGCACAACCGGTTCCGGCAAGTCGGTCGCGATCAACGCCATGGTGCTGTCGCTGCTCTACAAGAGCACCGCCGAACAGGTTCGATTGATCATGATCGACCCGAAGATGCTCGAATTGTCGGTCTACGAGGGCATCCCGCACCTGCTCGCACCGGTCGTGACCGACATGAAGCAGGCCACCAATGCATTGCGTTGGTGCGTGGCTGAAATGGAACGGCGCTACCAATTGATGAAGGAACTGGGTGTCAGGAACCTGGGCGGCTTCAACCGCAAGGTCCGCGACGCGGAGCAGGGCGGCAAGCCGATTCCCGATCCGCTGATCGCGCGACTACTGGCGATGGGCAAGTACGAGGGGGCGGTGCCTGCGCTCGAGCCGCTGCCCTACATCGTCGTCGTCATCGACGAGCTCGCCGACCTGATGATGATCGTCGGCAAGAAGGTCGAGGAGCTGATTGCGCGGCTTGCGCAGAAGGCGCGCGCTTCCGGCATCCATCTGATACTCGCGACCCAGCGCCCGTCGGTGGATGTGATCACCGGACTGATCAAGGCCAACATCCCGGCACGCATCGCATTCCAGGTCTCGGCCAAAGTGGATTCACGGACAATCCTGGACCAGAACGGCGCGGAATCGCTGCTCAGTCATGGCGACATGCTGTACCTGCCGCTCGGCAGCTCGACGCCCGAGCGCATCCATGGCGCGTTCGTCGCGGACCAGGAAGTTCATCGTGTCGTCGCGTCGCTGCAGAGCGGTACTGCACCGGCTTATGTCGATGAGGTGCTGTCCGGGCCGAAGGGACCGGTGCCGGGCTTGCCGGACGAAAACGGGGACGGCGAGGGCGGCGATGCCGCGGACCAGGGCGAGCAGGACCCGCTGTACGACGAAGCGGTGCGCATCGTCACCGAGTCGCGCCGCGCTTCGGTCTCCGGCGTGCAGCGCCGACTCAAGATCGGCTACAACCGAGCAGCCAGGCTGGTCGAGTCGATGGAAGCGGCGGGTCTGGTCGGTCCACTGCAGTCCAATGGCAGCCGTGAAGTGCTCGCGCCGCCGCCGCCGGAATCATGACGAAAATCCGCATTGCAGGTCTGCTGATGGGCAGCCTCGTGCTTGCGCGCGCGATAGCCGCCCCCACGCCCGACGCAGTTGCAGCGTCGCGTGTCGAGGATTTCCTAGGGCAGTTGACCGGCCTGCGCGCCGAATTCCGCCAGACCGTTACCGACGCGCGCGGCCGATTGCTGGAACGCGCCGAGGGCAGCGTGGCGCTCGCGCGGCCGGGCCGGTTTCGCTGGGACTATCGGGTGCCGGAGCAGCTCATCATTTCCGACGGCGTGACCGTGTGGCTTTACGACGTCGAACTGGAGCAGGTTTCGGTCCGCGCTGCGGGTGACGCATTGGCCGGCACACCGGCGATGCTGCTGGCCGGCGAGGGCGACCTGAATGGCGATTTCGAAATCACGGACGCAGGTCAGCAGGACGGGCTGGACTGGAGCCGCCTGACACCACGACGTGCGGACGGTGACTTTCGCGAGGTGCGGCTCGGATTTGCGGGCCGCGAACTTCGTCGCATGACGCTTTTCGACCGGCTCGGACAGACCACCGTGCTTGAGTTTCTGCAGGTCGAACGGAATCCGCGTTTCGATTCATCACTGTTCGAATTCGAGCCGCCGCCGGGCGTGGATATCGTCGGCCGCGTGCCGGTCGGTTAATCGTGCTGCAACTGCGCTACCGGCGTGCCTGGATCGCATCGATCTTGTTGCTGGTCCTTGCCATCGTCGCAGCAAGCCTCCTGCCGCAGACCGGTTTCGAGGCCGTTCCTGGGTCCGACAAGATCGGGCACTTCGCTGCGTACTTCGCGCTGACCCTTCTGGGCTCGGCTGTCGTCACGAGCAAAAGGCTTCCCTGGGTCGTAGTACGGACGATCGTCCTGGGCCTGGCGATGGAAGCTGCGCAGGCACTCTTGACCGATTCGCGTATCGCCGACTGGGCGGACGTGCTTGCCAACACAGGCGGTGTATTGGCTGCCTGGTGGCTCGCTCGCGGGCGCACCGGCTGGGCAGTGGCGGCGGAAGCCTGGCTGGGCAGCCTGCGGCGGCACTGAGGGCCGGCGCGAAGGGCTAGAATCCGCGCAGTATGCAGCGACAAGCCAGACTCGCGATTGATCACGCCGGTGACGCCAACGCCCGCCCGTTGGCCGATCGCATGCGCCCTCGCAAATTGTCGGAGTTCGCCGGCCAGAGCCATCTGCTGGGTCCCGGCAGGCCGCTGCATCAGTTGCTCACCGCAGGCATCCCGCATTCGATGGTGCTCTGGGGCCCGCCCGGCAGTGGCAAGACGACGCTGGCACGGCTTGCGGCCGAGACCTGCAAGGCCGACTTCATCGCGCTGTCGGCGGTCATGGCCGGCGTCAAAGACATCCGCGAAGCGGTGGAACAGGCACGTGCCGCACGTGCCTCGGGTGGCGGCGCGACCGTGCTGTTCCTCGACGAGGTCCATCGCTTCAACAAGGGCCAGCAGGACACATTCCTGCCATTCGTCGAGGACGGCACGCTCGTGTTCATCGGCGCGACGACCGAGAATCCGTCCTTCGAGCTCAATTCTGCATTGCTGTCTCGCGCGCGTGTCTACCTGCTGAAGCCGCTGGACGCCGCCGACCTTTTGACGCTGCTCGAACGGGCGCTCGCAGACAAGGAGCACGGGCTCGGCGGCAGCGGCGTCACGGCAGCGGGCGACACACTGCGGCTGTTGGCAGATGCGGCGGACGGCGACGCGCGTCGTGCCCTCAATCTGCTTGAGCTTGCGGTCGATCTGGCAGGCACGGATGCGGCCGGCCCGGTCATCACGATGGATATCGTCCGCGCGGTGACAGCCGGCGGTCACCGGCGATTCGACAAGCGCGGCGAGCTTTTCTACGACCAGATTTCGGCGCTGCACAAGTCGGTGCGCGACAGTGATCCGGACGCCGCGCTCTACTGGCTCTGCCGCATGCTGGATGGGGGATGCGACCCCGGCTTCGTCGCGCGACGCATGGCGCGCATGGCAAGCGAAGACATTGGCAACGCGGATCCGCGGGCACTGACGCTGGCACTTGCCGCCTGGGACGCATATGAACGGATGGGCAGCCCGGAAGGAGAACTGGCGCTCGCGCAGGCCTGTGTCTTCATGGCCTGCGCACCGAAGAGCAATGCGGTCTACAAGGCTTTTGGTTCGGCAATGAACGACGCGCGTTCGCTGGGGACCCTGGAAGTCCCGCTGCAGCTTCGCAATGCAGCTACCAGGCTCATGAAAGAGCTTGGGTACGGAGAGGGTTACCGCTACGCCCACGACGAGCCCGATGCGCTCGCGCGCGGGCAACGGCATTTCCCCGACGGCATCGAGCCGCGTGTCTATTATCATCCCGCCCCACGCGGGCTTGAATTACGCCTGCTGGAGGCGCTGAAGCGGAAGGACGATCATGCTTGATGCCAGGCGATTGCGCGGAGATCCGGATGGTGTGGCGCGCAATCTGGCGCGGCGGGGCTACCGCCTGGATATCGGGCGATTCTCCGAACTGGAGAAGCGCCGCAAGGACGCACAGGTCGCCGTCGATGCGCTGCGCAACGAGCGCAACAGCCGCTCGCGGACCATAGGGCAGGTCAAGTCCCAGGGTCAGGACATCGCGCCGCTCCTGGCCGAGGTCGAATCGCTGGGCGCACGGCTCGACGCCGCTGAACGCGCAATGACTGCGCTGCAGGCGGAGCTCGACGCCTTGCTTCTCGACCTGCCGAACCTGCTACACGACAGCGTGCCGGACGGCCGCGACGAGTCCGCCAACACCGAAATCCGCCGCCACGGAGAGCCGCGACGCATGGACTTTGAGACGCGTGATCACGTCGCAATCGCCGAGAGCCTGGACGGACTGGATCTTGCCGCGGCGGCTCGCATTTCGGGTGCGCGCTTTGCGGTCCTGACGGGGCCGCTCGCTTCGCTGCATCGGGCACTCGCGCAGTTCATGCTGGACCTGCACCAGCGTGAGCACGGGTATCGTGAAGCCTATGTGCCGTATCTCGTTTCGAGGGCGACACTGACCGGTACGGGCCAGTTGCCGAAATTCGAGCAGGATCTGTTCAAGCTTGCGCGCGGCGAGTCGGATCCCGAACTCTTCCTGATACCGACGGCGGAAGTGCCGCTGACCAACCTGGCCGGCGACAGGATCTTCGAGACGGCGCAATTGCCGCTGAAGCTTGTTGCCCATACGCCGTGTTTCCGGTCCGAAGCCGGTTCCCATGGCAAGGACACGCGTGGCCTGATCCGTCAGCACCAGTTTGACAAGGTCGAACTCGTCCAGATCGTGCGGCCGGCGGAATCCTACCAGGCGCTCGAGGAACTTACGGGCCATGCTGCGCGCGTGCTGGAGCTGCTGGAACTGCCGTACCGGGTGGTTGCACTCTGCGCCGGTGACATCGGCTTCGGCAGCGCGAAGACCTATGACCTCGAGGTGTGGCTGCCGGGGCAGGGCAAGTACCGGGAAATCTCATCCTGCAGCAACTGCGAAGCCTTCCAGGCGCGACGCATGCTGGCGCGCTGGCGTAATCCGGAGATCGGCAAGCCGGAACCGGTGCACACATTGAACGGATCGGGCGTGGCGGTCGGTCGCGCGCTGGTCGCGGTACTGGAAAATTACCAGCAAGCGGACGGTTCGGTGCAGGTGCCTTCCGTGCTACGGCCCTACCTGGGCGGTCTTGCACGCATCACGGCTGCCTGATCTTCAGTTGTAGCCGGTCCCCGCGCCTAGTCGTCGCTCGCGGCGCCGAGCAGGTGCAACAGGCTCGTGAACAGGTTGAAGATGCTGACGAAGAGCGTCACGGTCGCGAGGATGTAATTCGTCTCGCCGCCATTCACGATCTCGCCGGTCTGGTAAAGGATCAGGCCTGCCATCAACAGGACGAACATCCCTGACACCGCCAGTGAAAGCGCCGGCATGTTGAAAAAGATCGCACCGAGGCCCAGCAGGAACGCCGTGAGAATTCCCACCCACAGGAAACCGCCCATGAATGTGAAGCTGCGGCCGGTCTTGACCACGTAGGCCGACAGCCCGACGAATGTCACGGCGGTGATGCCGAATGCGTTCATCACGACGGAATGGCCATTCGGAATGGCCTTCAGATAGATGCTGATGATCGGGCCCAGCGTGTAGCCCAGGAAGCCCGTCAACGCGAACACGAACACGAGGCCCATCGCACTGTTGGCCGTCTTGTGCACCCCGAACAGCAGGCCGAAATAGATGAGCAGCGTCAGCATGATGCCGGGATACGGCAGGCTGAACGCCATCGCGACACCCGCCGTCAGTGCGCTGAATGCCAGGGTTGCAGAAAGCAACAGGTAGGTATTGCGCAGGACCTTGTTCGCGACCAGCGCTGATTCGCGGATTAGTGGCCGCTGAAGGACGATCGGGTTGCGTTGCATCTCTTGGGCCTCCGGCACAGGATTCAGTGACTGCGACACAGTATAACGTATGGAGTTCCACGAACGACCCGGCGCGACTTGCAGGCGCCAGCGCCGCAGCCGACAATCCCTGCCGCACCGGAATCCACCGGAGAGGTGGCAGAGCGGTTGAATGCACCGGTCTTGAAAACCGGCAAAGTAGCGATACTTTCGTGAGTTCGAATCTCACCCTCTCCGCCAAATCATGAAAAAGATTGACGACAAGACCCCAAGTCTCAGCATGCCCGCCGAGGCGATGCAGGAACTCGCACAGCGCGCGACGGACCTGATCGTCGCTCGCATCGAGGGCTTGCGGGACGAGAGACCTTGGCGCGGCGCGGCGCGCACGGTCTTGGAACCCTTGATGCGGGAACCGCCCCCAGAAACAGGGCAGCCGGCGCTGGCAGTGCTGGAGCGTGCCGTGCGCGACGTGCTCCCGGTCGCCGCGCGTGTCGATCATCCGCGATTCTTCGCATTCGTACCGTCGGCACCCACCTGGCCAGGCGTAATCGCGGATTACCTGGCCGCAGGATTCAATATTTTTCAGGGCACATGGCTGGGATCCGGCGGCCCGAGCCAGCTGGAACTGGTCGTCATCGACTGGTTCCGGGAGTGGATCGGCTATCCAGCCTCCGGTGGCGGATTGTTCACATCGGGCGGGTCGGCAGCGATCCTGGATGCACTGGTGGCCGCGCGCGAACATCATGGCGCGCCCGCGCGACCCGCGGTCTTCATGAGCGACCAGAGCCACAGTGCACTCGAGCGCGCGGCCCGCATCATCGGCGTAAGGCCGGACGGCGTCGTCAAGATTGCTTCAGACGACGAATTCAGGATCCGGGTTCCTGAACTGAATCGCGCCCTCGCGGAGGCACGAGCCCGGGGTTTCACGCCCATCGCCGTTTGTGCCAATGCCGGCACAACCAATACCGGCGCGATCGACCCATTGACGGAACTCGCGGAGCTTTGTGCACGCGAGCGGATTTGGCTGCATGTGGACGCTGCTTATGGCGGATTCGCCATGCTCTGCGAGCGGGGCAAGGCCCTGCTGAAAGGCATGGACCTGGCGGACTCCATCAGCCTCGACGCGCACAAATGGCTGTTCCAGCCATTCGAAGCGGGTTGTCTGATGATCCGCGATGTCGCGAAACTCGAGCAGGCGTTCAGCGTCCAGCCGGAGTACCTGCAGGACACGCGCCTTGGCATGCAGCAGGTCAATTTTGCCGACCGCGGACTGCAGCTGACGCGATCATTCCGCGCACTCAAGGTCTGGATGTCCATCCAGACATTCGGCATGGCGGCTTTCCGCGAGGCAATCGCGCAGGGCATGGAACTGGCCGATCGGGCGGGCGACTACGTCCGGAAATCCAGCAGCCTCGAACTCCTGAGCCCGCCGTCACTTGGCATCGTGTGTTTTCGCGTCCGGTCACCGGATCCTCAGTTGCCTGCAGCCAGACTTGATCAGATCAACGAGCAGGTCCAGGCGGGCGTCATCGCCTCGGGCATAGCCATGTTGTCGTCCACTAGGCTGCGCAGTTTCTACTCGCTGCGACTCTGCATCATGTCCCACCAGACGACCTGGGATGACGTGCGGACGACGCTGGAGGCGATCGAGGAGCAGGGCCGCATGCTCGTTTAGTCGGGAGTATCATCGGTCCCATGCACAAGGAATACGCGAGCCTGCGGCGGCGTCCGCTGTTTGCCCCGGTATGGCTGGCAGCGCTGGCTGCGGCGGCCGTCATCGCGCTTGCGATCTGGCTGCTGGCTTCCGCCTCGACCACGACAATCATCGTGATGCGTCATGCCGAGAAGTCGACCCTCCCCGCGGACGACCCGCCGCTCTCACCGGCGGGTGAAGCGAGGGCGGAAGCGCTGGCGCAAATGCTCGGCCAGACCCCGGCGGAATTCCGCATCCAGGCCATCTTCGTGAGCGAATTCCGCCGCGCGCAGGACACGGTGCGACCGCTTGCGAACCGTCTGGGCGTACCGGTCATCGTCGTGCTGGCGGCGGACACGGCGCTCGTCGCCAAACGTGCCCGTAATGAATATCGGGGCGGGCGCGTGTTGATCGTCGGTCACTCGAATACCGTGCCGGAAATCGTCGCGAAGCTTTCCGGCAACGATGTGCCGGCGATGCCCGAGACCGAGTACGGAGCCGTCTACGTGATCGCGTTGCCGCGATTCAGCCGGGCCGCGGTCACGCGCTTCGACTTTCCCTAGCGGCGATCGCCCGCTGGATGAATTCATGGTGACGGCTGATACGCAGGTCAGCTTGCACCGCGTCGACAATCTTTCTTTTCGCATCCAACAGGAATGTCGCGCGCCGTACTCCGATGCCGAAAGGCCCGTCGACATCGAATGCCTTGATCGCGACCTTGTCGACGTCCGAGAGCAGCGTAAACGGAAGCCCGTGCTGATCCCTGAATCGCCGGTGACTCTCAGGTGGTTGTGGACTGACGCCGACCACGCGCAGGCCAGCGGAAAGGATCTGCGTGTGGAGATCGCGGATGTCGCATGCTTCCGCGGTGCAGCCCGGCGTGAAATCGGCGGGGTAGAAATAGACGATCAGCGGCTGGTCATTGATGAGCCCAGACAGTCGTTGCTCACGACCATCCTGGTCAGGCAATGCAAAATCCGGTGCGAGCTCGCCAATCGCCAGCATGTCAGCCGACCTCAGCCATGGGAATGGGGGCCACGAAAGACCGATTCCATGACCCTGTAATTCGAGCGATGCATGCCGAGGCGACCATACACTTCCTGCGCCCGCTCATTGCCGCGATCGACATACAGACGGATCCCGCAAATACGTGAATCGGCACGGGCGAGTACCTCCAGGTGCGCAAACAGGGACCGGAACACACCCGAGCCACGGAATTCCGGCATCACATAGACCGACTGAATCCAGAGGAACACGCCATTGCGCCAGTCGCTCCACTCATAGGTTGTCATCAACTGGCCGACCGGCCTGTCATCCACCTCCGCGAGGTAGTAACGGCCGCGCGCCGGATCCTCGAACACGGCGCGGACACCCGGAAGCAGGAGCTCCGGATCCAGCACCTGGCCTTCAGTCTCCTGGGCCAGTGCGTGGTTGGCGCTGGCAATGAATTCCAGGTCGGCCAGGGTGGCGTCGCGAATCCTCATGATTACGGCAAAGTTACACGAAGCACACACGCGAGTCTCCGGCGCTGGCAGGTTTGCTTGCTGCTGGGGCACCGGGTCTTTACAATCCCGGCCCTCGTCGTGGGGCGGTAGCTCAGCTGGGAGAGCGCTGCGTTCGCAATGCAGAGGTCGAGGGTTCGATCCCCTTCCGCTCCACCAAATTTCCCCGATTGGCCGCCACATGGACGCGCCGGAGCCTGTCGAAACGGCCCCCGCCATGGCGGCGGCAGCTGGCAACCAGTCGCGATACCCCAACCTTGATGATCCCGGGGACCGGCCCGATCACGCCGGTCCTCGGGTAACATTGCGCCGGATTCGCCCCGGTAGCTCAGTGGATAGAGCGGCCGCCTCCTAAGCGGCAGGTCGTCGGTTCGACTCCGGCCCGGGGCGCCAGCTTCCCGTCGGCCTATACTCGGCCGGGGAGCGCAGGGCGCCATGCTCAAGGACAGTCGAAAAATTGCCGCCATCCTGGCGGCTGACGTCGTCGAGTACAGCCGGCTGATGGGTGCCGACGAAGAAGGCACGCTCGCCGCTCTCAAGATTCGCCGCGTCATCTTCGATGAACTGGTCAGTGAGTTCGACGGCCGCGAATTCGGCAGCGTCGGCGACAGCCTGATGGCGGAGTTCCCGAGTGCCGTGAATGCGGTACTGGGCGCGCTGGCGATCCAGCAACGTATTGACGATGAGAATGCGCCGCTACCGGCCGCGCGACGCATGCAACTGCGCATCGGCGTCAACCTGGGCGACGTGATTCAGGAGAGCGGCTCCGCCTTCGGCGACACCGTCAATGTCGCCGCAAGACTGCAGTCACTTGCCAGGCCGGGTGGTGTGCTGATTTCCGGGCCGGTCTATGATCAGGTCCATCTCAAGGTCGCGGCGAGATTCATCGCCGCGGGCACGCGCCAGGTCAAGAATATCGCGGAGCCCGTCCGGACATTCGAGGTGCTGCCTGCCGAAGCCCCCGGATTCCTCGGGCGAATCGCGGGAATCTTCGCGCACGTTGCCTCTCGGAAGGTGCGCCGTGTGGCGGCAGGCATTGCGGCGCTTGCCATTGCCGTCGCGCTGGGTCTGCTCGGCCGCGAACTGCTCCAGCCGGACACGGGTGAACGCCTCGGCGACCTGCTGGGATCGAAGCGCGATCCCACGCCAAATTCAATCGCCGTATTGCCATTTGTAAACATGAGCGGCGATCCACGCAATGACTATCTCGGCGAAGGCCTTTCCGAGGAACTCTCGAATCGCCTGACGAGAATCCCCGAGCTGCGCGTCGCGGCCAGGACCTCTGCCTTCGCGTTCAAAGGCAAGGACATGGGCGTAAGCGAGATCGCCGACAAACTGGGCGTGAGCTACGTGGTCGAAGGCAGCGTCAGACGGCAGGCGAATCATATTCGCGTCTACGCCGCGCTGGTCGAGGCCGCCAGCGGCTCCAACCGCTGGTCCAACTCATACGAGTCGCCGACCGCCGATCTATTCGAAATCGACAGCGACATGGCGGCCCAGGTCATCAAGGCGCTCGAACTCGTGCTGGGCAAGCGGAGTGCCACTGCAACCCTGCACCCGGGCGCGGGCATCGGCGTTGCTTACGACTTCTATCTTCAGGGCCTCGCATACCTGCGACAGCCTGCCAACGCCAAGACGCTTGGGGCGGCAGAGGAGTTGTTTCGTCGCGCACTCGCAGAGCAGCCGGATCTGGCCCGCGCTCAGGCCGGCCTCTGCGAGACGCGCGTTGAACGCTACGTCCTCGAAAGAGTCCCGGCACACGTCGCAGTTGCCGAGGAGGCCTGCGCCAATGCGCAAGCGCTCGACAGCGGTGCACACGAGGTCCACCTGGCGATCGGTGGGTTGCGCCTGGCGACAGGTGATGCAGCGGCGGCGGAATCAGCGTATCGGCGCGCGCTCGCGCTGGTGCCGCAGTCGTCGGACGCCCTGATCGGGCTCGCCGAGTCGCTTGCTGCGGGTGCGAAAATTGAAGATGCCGAAATCATGCATAGGCGCGCGATCGCCGCACAATCCAGCTACGCCGCGGCGCACCTGTCATACGGTAATTTCCTCTTCTCGCAAGGCCGGGCTGCTGACGCAGTTCCCGTTTATGAGCGCGCCACCATCCTGACCCCCGACAACCCCAATGCATTCAGCAATCTGGGCGGCGCATACCTCTTGATGGGCAACTTCGAAAAGGCGGCGGACGCCTTTGCGCGCTCGTTGGCACTGGAGCCGCGCCGCGCCAGCTACTCCAATACGGGCACCGTGAAATATTACCTCGGCCACTTTGCCGAAGCGGACGAGATGTTTCGCAAGGCCATCGAAACCGCCCCGGCCGACCATCGGTTGTGGGGCAATCTTGCCGACGCGCAGCTCTTTGATTCGAAACCCGAAGATGCCAGGAAATCGTACCGCAAGGCGCTCGACCTTGCTGACGGCGAACTCGCAGTCAACCCGAGGCATGCAGTGAATCAGGCTCAGGCGGCGTATTATGCGACGCGACTTGACGATCCGAAGCGAGCGAGGCGCGGCATCCAGATAGCGCTGTCGGACGGAAGTGGGGATGTCTATGTGCAGTACTACGTCGCGCTTGCCGAACTGGGTCTCGGCGACACGTCAGCGGCGCTTGCCCATGCAAGGCGTGCGCAGGAACTCGGTTACCCCGAGATCCTGATGCGAGCAGCGCCTGAGCTGGGGGCGATTGCGAAGATGCTCTGAAGAACAATTACGGCTCGAAAAGGGGGCTACATACATGTCCAAGAGTAATGTCGCGTCTGCAGTCAATTTGCATATCACCGAACAGAACAAAAAGACAGTGACACAGATCGGAATGAGGAGGGAAACTGGCGAAATCGTTTTTCACAACGGTTCAAATGCCGAATTGCGTGTCGATTTCGCCCCGGCCGTGCTCAAGGATAAGGACGGCAAGGACGTTTCATGCATTACGGTGCGAGGAAACGGCCATGTGAGTGTCTTCGATCCAGACGTCCGCCCGGGAACCAAGATCAAGTACACGGCTACGATAGAAGGGGCGAGACCAGAAGACCCGATCATCATCATCGAAGACTAGATAGCGCGTACCGGAATCAGCTGGATGCTTTGCGGGAGCGGAAAAACTCTGGATAAGGAGGAGCGCGACCATGGCCAGACTTCACATCTATGTGGATGAAATGGATGGCAAGACAGTATCGAAATTTGGAAAGACAGAAAACCTCGGCAAGATCGTTTTCCACAATCAGCATTCTAGTAAATCGCTGACAGTGACGATCCAGGGCGAGCCCGGCGCCGGAAACGCGCTTTGCCAGGGTTCCACGGAGTTTCCGGCGTTTACGATTGCTTCAAATGCATCAGAGAAGAAAATGGCCTTCAAGGTCTGCGATAGCTATACCGGGGACTCGTTCGAGTACACGGCCACGCTCGATGGAGCCGTGCTGGAGGATCCGATCATCATCATCGAGCGTTCGGGTTGGTTCGGCGGCGAAATTGCGGCGGCGCTGGGGATCGGGGTCGTCGGAATTGCCATCGGCGCTCTCACGACGAGATGGATGAAGAGCAGAGCGCCGGCCAGGACCTGACATTGGCGCGCTGACGCCGCGATCAAATCACTTCACAGCGCTGCGTTTCTGATCGCGGCCTCATCGCGCACGATGACGACCCCGCGCCCGAGGTCAACCCAGGCACGCGCCTTCCAGTCCTGAAGATACTGGTTCACTACCTGCCGCGATACGCCAAGAAAACTCGCGAGCTCTTCCTGTGAGATTCGCAGCACAATGCCGTTCCCGGTGTGCTCGCCGTGCAGCTGGCCGAGACTCAGCAGGCGTTTCGCCAAGCGCGCGGGCGCATCGAGCAACGCGGCGTCCTCGACCAGTCCACTGGTCCAGCGCAGACGCTCGCCGCAGATGCGGAGTAATTCCAGTGCGACACCAGGCTCGCGCTCCAGCAGTCCGTTAAAATGCTCGCGCCGGATCGAAACCAGTTCAGAAGGCGCGGTGGCGGTCGCCGAAGCGGTTCTCGCGCCGCCATCGAGGAGTGCGATCTCGCCGAAGGTATCCCCCGGCTCCATGATGTTGAGAAAGATTTCGCGGCCATCGGCCGCCCCGGCGCTGATGCGAATCTTTCCGGTGACGACCCCATACAACCCGTCGCCGGGATCCCCCTGGCTGAAGACAATCTCGCCCCCTTGATAGCTGCGCTGCGCCGCAAGCCCCGCAATGCGCTCCAGCGCGGCGGGCGACAGGCCGCGAAACAGCGGGCTGCGCTGGAGCATCATCTTTCCTGCGAGCGTCGTCATGCCGGGGCTCTGTGTGGCGCACCTGGCGAGAATGCATAATGATACCCCTCATGCGTCATTTCCTGACCGTCGTCGTCGCCCTGCTGCTTGGCGGGCCAGCCGCAGGGGCAGATTCGGATTTTCGAATCGACGATGCCCGACGCGTGGTCGTGTTTGCAGATGTGCATGGCGCCTATCAGGAGCTGCTCACGGTACTGCGCACGACAGCGGTCATCGACGAGTCGCTTCACTGGCGGGGCGGCGATACCCATCTGGTCAGCCTCGGTGACCTGCTGGACCGCGGGCCCGATTCGCGCAAGGTCCTCGACTTGCTGATGGGCCTGGAAAGCGAAGCACGGGACGCGGGCGGGGCCGTGCATGTGATCCTCGGCAACCACGAAGTGATGAACATCACGGGTGACCTGCGTTATGTGAGCGCGGCTGAATATTCGGCTTTTGCGGGGAGCGAGGACAGCAAGTTGCGCGAGGCAGCGTGGGAGCGCGTCCTGCAACAGGATCCCGCGGCGTCGCGTGGCGAATTCGATGCCTCGTTCCCGCCGGGGTTCTTCGGGCACCTGCAGGCATTTTCCCCGGTGGGTCAGTACGGCGCCTGGCTGCTGACCAAGCCCTTCCTGCTTGTCATCAACGACATGGCACTCGTGCACGCCGGGCTCCCAGAAATCGTCGCTCGGCTGGGGCTCGGTGCCACAAACGAGACAATGCGTTCGCAACTTGCCGGATATCTGCAGACCTGGAGTGCGATGCAGGCAGAACTGAACCTCGCGCGTCCGATCGGCTTCCTGGACCGGCCGGGAGCCATTGCGGGTCTGGGGGCCGAGGAGCAATCGAAGACATTGCTCGCCATGCAGAAGGAAGAGGTCTTTACGCCGAAGGGTCCAACCTGGTATCGCGGCCAGGCCCTGTGCTATCCGTACACTGAAGCCGAGAATCTGGAGACCGCTCTCGCGAAGCTCGGGGTTTCGCGCATGGTCGCCGGGCACACCGTCTCTCCGACCGGCAGGGCACTGAGCCGATTCGACGGGCGCGTGATCCTGCTCGATACGGGCATGCTGCAGCAGGTTTACAAAGGCTCACCGTCGGCACTCGTGTTCGAGAATGGCCAGTGGAGCGTCGCCTATCCGGATCGACCCGGACAACGTCTGCAGCCCGAAGAGCTTCCGCGGGCCGTCGGTCCACGCCCGGCAGGCCTCGATGACGATGCGCTCGAGCAGTGGCTCGAGCAAGCCGAGGTCGTGGCCATCGAGGATCTCGATGCCGGCATCACTGATCCACGCCGCGTCACCTTGCGCAAGGACGGCGTGGAGTTGCGCGGGGTATTCAAGCAACTTTCTACCGATTTCGGCATTCGCGATACCATGGGCGCATTGAACGAATCCGACCGGTTTCAGTATGAACTGGCGGCCTACAAGCTTGATCGCCTTCTGGGGCTCGGCATGGTGCCGGTCGCGGTTGCGCGGACCATCAACGGTCATCGGGGAATCCTGCAATTCTGGATCGACGGCTCGATCAACCTGCGCCAGATGATTGAGCAGAAATTGCAGCCGGATGGCTGGTGCCCGGCGGAGCCACAGTACAACCTGATGAATGTCTTCGACATCCTGATCCACAACACCGATCGGACCCAGGAGAATGCACTCTTTACAAGTGACTGGACGCTCCTGTTGATCGACCACACGCGCGCGTTCCCGACCTATCTGAAGAATCCCGTGCTCCTGTATCGCGGCGAAGTCCAGGTGCCGCCGGCGCTTGCCGAGCGCCTCAAGACCCTGAATCCCGACATCCTGCAGAAGGAACTGGGTCCCTACCTGCATTCGCGACAGATCAAGGCGTTGCTCAAGCGCCGGGACCGGCTGCTAAGCGAGTACCGCATCCGGGCCGGTGACGGAAAGCTTGTCGCACCGTGACGATTCCAGCGCAAGGCTGGAGCGGCGCGAATACTCACGCCCGACGAGCCATGCGACCAATGTCATCGTGATGCTCAGGACAAGGATCAGCCACACGAACTGCATGCGCGTGTCTGCGAACAGCCTCAGGCCGATGAAGACGGAGAGCGTCGAGAGCAGGTCGCCCAGCCGATAGAAGAGGGTGTCGATTGCCGTCTTGGCCTGGTATTTCTCTTCCCGGCTCGCTGGAAGCAGCAGTGCGCTTCGTGTCGTGTTCAGCAATGAGTAATCGAGACTCTTCTGTACTACGAGCACTGACTGCAGGAGTGCAAACACCGGCATGACGCCGATCAACAGATAGCCGGCGACGAACGCGATCGGTGTGATCATGAGTGCTCGCGCCAGCCCAGCCAGGTGGATGATTCGTGACACCAGCAGCAACTGAATGAGGAATCCGACCAGGGTGATCATCGAGCAATAGTTGCCCATGAATTGTCCGATGAAGATTGCCTGCGCATGGGGCGCGTCGCGACGTGCCACGTCTACGAGCCAATTCGACAACACATAGTCGCCGGTGGATGTAATCCAGTTGAGCAGCACGACCAATGCTGCGATACCGACGAGATAGCGGCTGCGGCCGATTACCGCGAACCCGCCGAGCCACCGGCCTGCATTGCCCGAAGCGCGTGCGATTCCTTGCCCGTCATGTGGCTGCACGCTTCGCGAGGCCGCAGGAACGCATTTGCGTGCCCATCCACCCAGGCAGGCAGCTCCCGCCAGGATAATGGCGGCTGCGAGCATGAGTCCGTAGGGTCCAATGGATTCGAAGCTGGCCGACGCCAGCCGCGACCCGATCCAACCGCCGCCGGATACACCGACCGCGATCAGACCGAACAGTCTCTGGCCGCAACTCACGTTGAACAAGTCCGTTGCGAAGGCCCAGAACTGGGTCACGGCCATCACGCCGAACAGGCTGGCCCAGATGAAGAACACAAAGCCGAACTGCACGCCAGCTTGCCCCAGCAGAGAGAAGATGACCAGGTTGAGCGCGAAGAAAGCGGTGATGCACTGGAACACGCGGCTGGAGGCCACACGACGGACCAGCACGCCGTATGCAGGAATGATTACGAGCAGGAGCAGGGCCTGTGCACCGACAGCGTAGCTCCGGACTTCCGCATTGCCCTGCGTCAGGATCAGCGCCTCGCGGACCGGGCGGACCAGGTAGTAGGCCACCATCAGCAGGAATGCCTGCAGGCACAGCAGCGCAATGCTGCGACCTTCTCCTGCCTGCACCTTGGTAAACAGGGAAAGGAATTTCTCGAATCCGTTCAATTGCTGCACGCTGTTCATTGGATTTCCTCGCTGCGCCTCGAAGGACGTGGAGTCCTTCGCAACGGCGCCCGACCAGATCCTGGCCGGGCGCCGTAACGGCACATACCTCAAACCCTGCGTATGAAGGTGGCGTTATCGCTGGTGTCGGCCGCGGCAATCGGCGTTGAGGGCTCGACGCCCCGCCTCGTCAATGCGGCCGGATTCAGGGACTCGATCAGCGAGCTCATCAACAGGCCGGTCATCGCAACCGCTGCCAGGCCGGAAACGATGGTCCTGACCCGCGGGGAAAGTTCGGTATTCATGATCGTGCTCCTCGGTTGGTGTTTCGATGCGGGAGTGATCCTGAGCGAACCGGAGCTGTCGTTCTGTCATCGACCTGACACAAGTCGGAAGATGGGGAAAAGGCAGAAAACTCGTTCTTTCCGTACCGGGTTGGTCCGGTATAATTCTTCGGGCCATGAGCCTTTCCCTGCGCGAGCTGTACGAATCCAGCCCTTTCTCGAGCACCCAGGCCCCATACCTGGAGGCGTTGGAAGAGCGCTTCCTGCTCGACCCCGCATCGTTGTCAGCCGAGTGGCGGCAGTTTTTCGAAAGGCTCGGCCCGGGCCCGGCCAGACTCGCGCCCACACCGCCGCGACGCGCTCCCGAAGCGAGCGCCGCGCGCATGCCGGCCGGTTCCACGGACGCCGAAAAGCAGGCGGCGGTTTCGCGATTGATCCAGATCTATGCGAATCGCGGGCACCTGATCGCGGAGATCGATCCGCTGGGGCTGCTGGAACGCCCAGTGCCGCGCGTACTCGAGTTGTCCTATTTCGGGCTGAGTGACGCCGATCTGGAAACCGAGTTCTACACGGCCAGCCGCTCGAATGCCGTAGAACCGCAGATGAAGCTGCGCGAAATCCTCGCGCAGCTGCGGCGGATCTACGGCGGCCACATCGGCGCCGAGTTTGCCCATGTTTCGCGCAGCGAAGAGCGGCTCTGGTTGCAGGATCGCTTTCAGGACGGGCGCTTGACTCATCGCTTCACGAAGGAGGAGCAGCTGAAACTGCTATGGCAGTTGTCCGCCGCCGAAGGGCTTGAGCGCTACCTTCACACGAAATACGTTGGGCAAAAGCGGTTTTCACTGGAAGGCGGCGAATCACTGATACCGCTGCTCGATGACCTCGTGCAGCGTTGCGGAGCCTCGGGTGTCGAGGACATCGTCATCGCCATGGCGCATCGTGGACGCCTGAATGTGCTCGTGAATGTGCTCGGCAAGCCACCGTCTTCGCTATTCTCGGAATTCGAGGGCCACGTTGACCTGGCGGTGCTCAAGGGGTCCGGCGACGTCAAGTATCACAAGGGATTCTCCGCCGACCTGCGCACGGCGCGTGGCAATGTCCATGTTGTCCTGGCCTTCAATCCCTCGCACCTCGAGGTCGTCGATTCCGTCGTCGAGGGTTCGGTCCGCGCGCGGCAGGAGCGGCGTGGCGATGGCTCGGGTGCCACAGTCGTACCCGTGCTGATCCACGGTGATGCTGCGTTCGCGGGGCAGGGAGTCGTGATGGAGACGCTCCAGCTGTCACAGGCAAGAGGATTCGGCACGGGTGGGACAATCCATATCATCATCAACAACCAGATCGGCTTCACGACCAGCGATCCGCAGGATGCGCGCTCAACGCTCTATTGCAGCGACGTCGCCAAGATGATCGAGGCGCCGATTTTTCACGTCAATGCCGACGACCCCGAGGCGGTCGTATTCGTTGCGCGGCTGGCACTCGACTACCGCATGAAATTCCGCAAGGACATCGTCATCGACCTGGTCTGCTACCGCCGCCACGGGCACAACGAGGCGGACGAACCCGCGGCGACCCAACCGCTGATGTACCAGCGGATCCGCCAGCATCCCACAGCGCGCCAGATCTATGGACGCCGGCTCGAAGAGGATGAAATCCTCGCCGAGGGCCAGGCCGCGCAGATGGTTGAGGAATACCGCCAGGGTCTCGATGAGGGCCGGCCGCAGGCGCGCGCCTTCGCCGGCACGACGGGCAATCGCTATACCGTCGACTGGAGCCGGCACGCTGGTGCGGACTGGTCGGAAAAGCCGCGAACCACGGTGGAGCCGGGACGGCTGCAGAAACTTGCTGAAAGCCTGACCCGCATACCGGAAGGCTTCACGCTGCATCCGCGCGTCGCACGCATCAACGACGACCGCAAGCGCATGTACGCGGGCGAGTTGCCGCTCGACTGGGGCGCTGCGGAGATCATGGCTTATGCGGCATTGCTCACCGAGGGCCACCGCATCCGGCTGACCGGCCAGGATTCCGCGCGTGGCACGTTCTTCCACCGCCACGCAGTGCTGCATGACCAGGCGAGTGGACGAACCCATGTGCCGCTCGCGCATCTCGACGCGCAGCAGGCGCAATTCCGGGTGACGGATTCGACACTGTCGGAGGAAGCCGTACTCGGCTTCGAATATGGGTATTCGACGGCGGACCCGGATACGCTTGTGATCTGGGAAGGCCAGTTCGGTGACTTCGCCAATGGCGCACAGGTGATCATCGACCAGTTCATCACGTCGGGCGAAGCCAAGTGGGAGCGCCTGTCTGGCATCACGCTGTTCCTGCCGCACGGTTATGAAGGGCAGGGGCCGGAGCACAGCTCAGGGCGGCTGGAACGCTTCCTGCAGCTCTCGGCTGAAATGAACTGCCAGGTCTGCGTGCCGTCGACACCCGCGCAGATGTTTCACCTGCTGCGACGGCAGATGTTGAGGGCGCTGCGCAAGCCGCTCATCGTGATGACACCGAAGAGCCTGCTGCGCCACAAGAATTCGACTTCGACGATGACCGATCTCGCCGAGGGCTACTTTCACACTGTCATCGACGAGCATGATCCGATTCCGCCCGCCCAGGTCAGGCGGCTCGTCTTCTGCAGCGGCAAGGTCTACTACGATCTGCTGGATCAGCGGCGCACGGACAAGTTGAGCGATGTTGCATTGGTCCGGATCGAGCAGCTCTACCCGTTCCCGGTCGACGAATACCAGGCCATCATCGAGCGTTACTCCGGCGCTCGGGAGGTGGTCTGGTGCCAGGAGGAACCGCAGAACCAGGGCGCCTGGTACCAGATCCGCCACCGCCTGCAGGCAAGGCTCGGCCCGGCCCATTTCCTGAGCTATGCCGGACGCGAAAGCGCCGCTGCGCCGGCGACAGGTGTTTACGCTCTGCATATCGAAGAGCAGCAGGCGCTGGTCCAGGCTGCTTTGCGCGAGATTGAGCAGCAGGCCGCCCGTACGAGCAGGAAAAGTTCATGACCACTGAAGTCCGTGTTCCCCAGCTGCCCGAGTCCGTGGCGGATGCGATGCTGGTCATCTGGCACAAGAAAGCCGGCGATCCGGTGACCCGGGACGAGAATCTTGCCGACCTCGAGACCGACAAGGTCGTCCTCGAGTTGCCGGCGCCCGTCACCGGGGTGCTCACCGCCCTGAAGAAAGATGCCGGCGCGACTGTCGGCAGCGGCGAACTGCTGGCCATCATCGAAGAATCCGCAGCCACGCACCAGGCCGCGTCCCCGGCCAGGAAGCCGGCTGCGGCGCCAGCGAAGCACGCGTCTACAAAGCAGCCCGCGCCGCCGAAATCTGCGCTTGCGAAGGAGGAGGACGCGCCCGGCAAGCTTTCTCCGGCCGCCAAGCGCCTCGTCGAGGAGAACAAGCTGGTAGCGGGTGAGATTTCCGGCAGCGGCCGCGACGGCAGGATTACGAAGGGCGACGTGGCCCAGCATCTCGATGCGGGGAGGCCTGCTTCCCGGCCACCCGGGGCACGTGCCGATCAACGCGTGCCGATGTCCAGGCTGCGCGCGCGCATCGCCGAGCGTTTGGTCCAGGCCCAGAAGACCCAGGCACTGCTGACGACATTCAACGAGATCGACATGCAGGCGCTGTCGGCCATCCGCTCGCGCTACAAGGATGCCTTCGAAAAGCGTCATGGGGTGCGCCTCGGGTTCATGTCGTTCTTCGTCAAGGCCTGCATCGAGGCGCTGCGGCGCTATCCCGTGGTCAACGCTTCCGTCGAAGGCGGCGACATCGTCTACCACGAGTATTACGACATCGGTGTCGCCGTCTCGACCGATCGCGGACTGATCGTCCCGATCCTGCGCGATGCGGAACGGATGGACTTCGCTGACCTCGAGAAGGGCATCACCGGTTTCGCGGAGCGCGCGCGCAGTGGCACGATCACGCTTGACGAACTGACGGGCGGCACATTCTCGATCACGAACGGCGGCGTATTCGGCTCGCTCCTGTCCACACCCATCGTCAATGCGCCACAGAGCGCCATCCTCGGCATGCACAGAATCCAGCCGCGACCGGTCGCCGTGGGCGAGCAGGTCGTCGTGCGACCGATGATGTATGTCGCTTTGACCTACGATCACCGCATCATTGATGGCCGCGAAGCGGTCCAGTTCCTGGTCGCAGTGAAGGAAGTGCTGGAAGACCCGGCGCGGTTGCTGTTGCAGGTTTGAAAGAGAGAGGGGACATGGCTGACAGTTTCGACGTCATCGTCATCGGCGGCGGACCGGCGGGCTACCCGGCCGCCATACGGGCCGGCCAGAACAAGCTGACGGTCGCCTGCATCGACGAATGGAAGAATCGAGATGGCAGCCCGGCATTCGGCGGCACCTGCCTGAACGCCGGATGCATACCATCAAAGGCCTTGCTGGAATCGTCGGAGATCTTTCACCGTGCGTTGCATGAATTTGCGACTCACGGCCTGAAGCTGGGGAATGTCGGCTTCGATGTGGCTGCAATGCAGAAGCGCAAGGATTCGATCGTGCGGCAGAGCACCCAGGGCATCCTCTCGCTGTTCAAGGCCGCGGGTGTCACGCCATTCACCGGGCACGGACGTTTACTCGCAGCCCGCAAGGTCGAGGTAACGGCACACGACGGTGCCAAGCGCACAATGCAGGCGCGGCATGTCGTGCTCGCCACGGGATCGGAGCCCACGCCGCTGCGCGGGGTCGCATTTGACGGCAAGGGCATCGTCGATTCCTGGGGCGCACTCGAATTCACCGAAGTGCCGAAGCGCCTGTGCGTCATCGGCGCCGGCGTCATCGGGCTTGAACTCGGGAGCGTCTGGCGCAGGCTCGGTGCAGAGACCGTGATACTCGAGGCCCTCGAGCAGTTCCTGCCGATGGCGGACGGCCAGGTTGCGAAAGAAGCTTCCCGTCATTTCAAGAAGCAGGGCCTCGATATCCGCCTTGGCGCCAAGGTTTCCGGCGCCGAGAGCCGCCCGGACGGCGTACATGTCAGTTTTTCTGATGCGAAGGGCACGCAGTCGGTCGTCGTGGACCGGCTGGTCGTTGCGATCGGGCGCCGGCCGTTCACCGCGGGACTGCTCGGCGAGGGATCGGGCGTGACGCTGGATGAACGCGGGTTCATCGCGGTCGACGATCACTGCCGCACCGGCGCGCCGGATGTATGGGCGGTGGGCGATTGCGTACGCGGCCCGATGCTCGCGCACAAGGGCAAGGAAGAGGGCGTCGCCGTTGCCGACCGGATTGCGGGTCTGTACGGCGAAGTCAACTACCGGACCATTCCCTCGGTCATTTATACGGCGCCGGAAATCGCCTGGGTCGGGCAGACCGAGGAGCAGGTCAAGTCGACCGGCCGGCCCTACAAGACCGGAAGTTTCCCGTTCGCGGCGAGTGGCCGCGCACGCGCGATGGAAGCTGGCGTCGGCTTTTGCAAGATCGTCGCGGATGCCGCCAGCGACGAAATCCTGGGCATCCACATCATCGGGCCGATGGCCGGCGAGTTGATCGCTGAAGCCGTGCTGGCCATGGAGTACTCCGCCAGCATCGAGGACCTGCAGCGGACCATCCACGCGCATCCGACGCTCTCGGAAGCCATACACGAGGCGGCCCTGGCCGCCGACAAGCGGGCGATCGACATACCGAATCGCTGAGCGCCTCTAAACGCGGCGTCGGGCACTGATCACGCCCGGCAGCGCGGTCAGCCGCGCGAGCAGGCGTGCAAGTTCGTCCAGTCCCGGGACCGAAATCCTGAGCGACAGGTCGGCGCTTCCTTCCGCTGCATCAGTACGCGTTGTCAGGCGCTCGATGTTGAGCTTCTCGTCCGCAAGCAATGTGCTTACATCACGCACCAGCCCGCGTCGATCCATTGCATGAATGACGACATCCACCGGGAATCGCGTGACGCGCGATTTCCCCCATTCGACCTGCAGCAGGCGCTCAGGGGCACGCGCCGCAATGCGCGCGAGGCTCGCGCAGCCGGAACGGTGGATCGTCACGCCGCGGCCGACCGTCACATATCCGGTGACCGGCTCGGGCGGCAGCGGATTGCAGCAGCGCGCATAGACGGACATCAGGTCGCCGACCCCTTCGATCTCGACAGCACCCGCGGCGTCCCGGCGTGCCGGCACGACTTTCGACACAACTGTCCCGGCATCCGGCAATTCGCGGCCGCGCATGCGCCGCTGGATGGCACCGGTCAACTGCGCAAGGGAAAGATCGCCCGAGCCCAGTGCAAGGCAGAGCGCATCCGAGTTGGACACGCTGAATTCACCGATCAGCTCCGACATCAGCGAATTCTGGGCGCCGAGGCGCGACAGCTCGCGCTCGAGCATTTCGCGGCCTTCCTCGCGATTCTGGCCGACATCGCGTTTCTTGAACCAGGCACGCACCTTGGCGCGGCTGCGCGGCGAAGCGAGGAATCCCTGCTGCTCGATCAACCAGTCCCGGCTGGGATGCATTTCCTTGCCGCGGATGATTTCGACGACCTCGCCATTGGCGAGACGATGATCGAGCGTCACGATCCGGCCATTGACGCGTGCACCGCGGCACCTGTGCCCGAGATCCGTGTGCACGTGGTAGGCAAAATCGAGCGGCGTGCTGCCGGCTGGCAGGTCGATGACCTCGCCCTTGGGCGTCAGCGCATAGACGCGGTCCTCGAAGAGGTCCGCCCGCACGCGGCTCAGGAAATCGCTGTCACTTTCGGTCTCCGCCGCGGGGGCCAGCAGCTCCCGGAGCCACTCGATCTTGCGGTCATAGGCTTCGTCGCGCGCACCACCCTCCTTGTAGCGCCAGTGCGCAGCAACGCCGAGTTCGGCGTGCTCATGCATGTCGCGGGTGCGGATCTGGATTTCGAGCGGCACGGCCCCGGGGCCGATCACCGCCGTGTGCAATGACCGGTACAAGTTCTCTTTCGGCGTGGCGATGTAGTCATCGAACTCGCCAGGTATGTAGTGCCAGCGTCCGTGCACAGCGCCCAGTGCCGCGTAGCAATCGGCGACATTCTCGACGATGATCCGCAGCGCCCGGATGTCCAGGACCTGGTCGAATACGAGCCCCTTGCGGCGCATCTTTCGCCAGATGCTGTAGATGTGCTTGGGCCGCCCGATGACCTCCGCCGTGACGCCGATGCGCCCGAGTTCGGTGATGATTTCGCCGCGGACTTCTTCGATGAATTTTTCACGGTCCGACCGCGTTTCCTTCAGTTCACCCGCGATACGCCGGTAATCCGCGGATTCGAGGTAGCGAAAAGCGAGATCTTCAAGCTCCCACTTGAGCTGCCAGATACCGAGGCGGTTCGCGAGCGGCGCATAGATTTCGCGGGTCTCCCATGCAAATCGAAGGCGCGTCGCCTCATCGAGTGCGCGCGACCCGCGCATGCGGCGAAGCTGTTCGGCGAGGCGCACGAGCACAAGCCGGGGATCGGTGACGACCGCCAGCAACATGCGACGCAGGGCGTCAGCCTGGGCGGCTGACAATGCGCGATCCGGGGTCCACTGCGCGCCGGCCTGGAACTCGCCGAGCCGGTTCAGCTGGGCGGCGAATCGGGCGACACGCTCGCCGAACAATGCGCCCGAGGAGGCCTCATCCATCAGGCCCTGGCCCAGAATCGGCTGCAGCAACGCTCCCGCAATGATCTCGCGCTCGGCATCGAGCGCCGCGACAATCGATGCCACTTCGGCGCCCTGTGATGCGGCGGCGCGCCAACCCGGTGCATCGCTTGCGTGCTTCTCGAGTTCAGCCTGCAAGTCGGCCAGGATGCTGGTGCCGGCAATGGGCGCATTTGTCGTCGTTTTCATTTCGCTGCGCGTGCCGGGCCGGAGAGATTGCCGGTATCATATCGCCTATGCTGCGTATTCTCGGCCTGGATCCCGGTTCGCGCGTCACCGGTTACGGTGTCGTGGACGCCGGGCAAACCGGTATCCGCTATGTCGCAAGCGGCTGCATCCGGGTCGGCAATGGTGCAATGGCGGGCAGGCTGCTCGAGATACACCGCCACGTCACCGAGCTGGTCAATACCTATGCCCCGGGCGAGGTCGCCATCGAACGCGTGTTCATGCACCGTAATCCGGACAGTGCGTTGAAGCTTGGGCAGGCCCGTGGCGCGGCCTTGTGCGGGGCCTGTCATGCGGGCGCCGAAGTCTTCGAGTACGCACCCAGGGCCATCAAGCAGACGATTACCGGCACCGGCGCCGCCGAAAAGAAGCAGGTGCAGCACATGATCAAAGCCCTGCTGGCAGTCGAAGGACGGATCGGGTCTGACGCAGCCGACGCGCTCGCGATCGCGCTGTGCCACGCGCATCATCGCGGCGGGCAGCTGAACGGCCGCAAGGGCAGGACCCGGTGATCGGCTACCTGCGCGGCAAGCTGGTGCGAAAGCAGCCGCCGGCGCTGATCATCGAAGTGGCAGGCGTCGGCTACGAGCTGGAAGCGCCGATGTCGACCTTTTACAAGTTGCCGGAGCTCGGCAACGAAGTGAATCTGCACACGCATCTCGTAGTGCGCGAAGACGCACACCTGCTGTATGGCTTTGCGACCGAGGACGAGCGCCGCCTGTTCCGGGACCTGCTGCGCGTCTCGGGCATCGGGCCGAAGATCGGGCTCGCACTCCTTTCCGGCATCAATGTCGAGACCTTCCTAGTCTGCGTCGAAGCCCAGGATGTCGACATGCTGATCCGCATTCCCGGCATTGGCCGCAAGATCGCCGAACGGCTGCTGATCGAGATGCGCGACCGGATCCGCGCCCTCGGACAGATTTCGTCAGCCCCGCGACCGGGTGACGGTGCGAGCGCCCAGGCCGAGGCCTACTCCGCGCTGGTGGCACTGGGCTACCGCCCGGTCGAGGTGACACGGCTGCTCAAGTCCGTGGACAATGAAGGCGCCGGAACCGAGGAACTCATACGCCGCGCCCTGCAGGCGGCTGCCAGGTAGCAAGTCATCCGATGATCGAACAGGACCGGGTCGTTGCCGCATTGCCGACGCGTGAGGACGAGGCACTGGAACGCACGGTGCGTCCGCGGCAGATGGCCGAGTTCGTGGGCCAGGCCCCGGTCAAGGAGCAGATGAGCATATTCATCGAAGCGGCTCGCCGGCGTGGCGAAGCCCTCGATCATGTATTGATCTTTGGCCCGCCTGGCCTTGGCAAGACGACGCTGGCGCATATCGTCGCAAACGAACTCGGCGTCAGCATGCGCCAGACTTCCGGCCCGGTGCTGGAGCGTCCCGGCGACCTGGCGGCCATCCTGACCAACCTGCAGCCCCGCGACGTGTTGTTCGTGGACGAAATCCACCGCCTGAGCCCGGTCGTCGAGGAGATCCTCTATCCGGCAATGGAGGACTATCAACTCGACATCATGATCGGCGAGGGACCCGCTGCCCGCTCGATCAAGCTCGACCTGCCGCCATTCACCCTGGTCGGCGCGACCACACGGGCTGGACTCCTGACATCCCCGCTACGCGACCGTTTCGGCATCGTCCAGCGCCTGGACTTCTACACGGAAGAGGAAATCAGGCTGATCGTCCTGCGGGCCGCACGCATCCTGGAACTCGAGATAGACGCAGGCGGCGCCATCGCCCTTGCGCAACGTTCGCGGGGAACGCCGCGAATCGCGAATCGACTGCTGCGCCGCGTGCGCGACTTTGCGGAAGTACGCGCGGCGGGGCGCATCGACCAGGCGGTTGCGGCGGCGGCTCTGGACATGCTGGAAGTGGACCGTCAGGGACTCGACATCCTCGACCGCAGGCTCTTGAAGAGCATCATCGAGAAATTTGACGGCGGCCCGGTCGGCATCGACAGCCTCGCCGCCACGCTCGGCGAGGAGCGCGACACGCTCGAGGATGTCGTCGAGCCCTACCTGATCCAGCAGGGTTACCTCATGCGCACTGCACGCGGTCGTGTCGCGACGAAGAGCGCGTGGCGGCATTTCGGTCTCGAACCGCCGGCGGTCGATGCCGGGAGCGGCAACCTGCCGCTGTTTCGCGAATAGACTGCTGCATGGGGGCATTCACGTTCCCGGTTCGCGTCTACTGGGAGGACACGGATGCCGGCGGTGTCGTCTATCACGCGAGCTATCTGCGATTCATGGAGCGCGCGCGCAGCGAGTGGCTGCGAGCCCTCGGTATCGACCAGGCCGCGCTGATCCGCGACGAACGCCTCCAGTTTGTCGTGGTCGAAGCACAGATTCGTTACCATCGGCCGGCCCGCTATGACGACGAGCTGCAGGTTTCGGTCGCGGTGACGGAGCGGGGCCGGGCATCGTGGACCATGGCCCAGGAAATCCGGCGCACGTCGCCTGAAGCGGAGTTGCTGGTCAGCGCGACAGTCCGTGCCGCCTGCCTTGACTCTGAGAGCCTGAAGCCGAGACCGCTGCCGGCATCCTTGCTGGCCCAATCATAGGGAAACCGGGCATTGAATGATCAACACTCGATATTTCAACTGGTCCTGCAGGCGGGGCCCGTCGTCAAGTTCGTGATCCTGCTGTTGCTGGGCGCCTCGCTCATGTCCTGGACCATCATCTTCCGCAAGCGCCGGCTGCTGCGCGAAGCCCATATCGAGGCCAGCCGGTTCGAAGCTGCTTTTTGGTCCGGTGGTGACCTCGGCAAACTCTACCGCACGATCGAAGCCCGTGGCGGCACGGCGGTTGGAATGGAGGGCATCTTCGAGGCGGGCTTTGGCGAGTTCTCGCGCCTTCGGACCCAGTCGGGAATGACCCCGGACCAGGTGCTTGAAGGCGTGCGCCGCGCGATGCGCGTTGGCCAGCTGCGCGAGATCGACCGGCTCGAAGAGAGTCTCGCAACCCTCGCGACCGTCGGCTCCACCAGCCCCTATGTCGGCCTGTTCGGCACGGTCTGGGGAATCATGGGTGCATTCCAGGGCCTCGGCAATGTGCAGCAGGCGACACTCGCGCTGGTTGCGCCCGGCATCGCGGAGGCGCTGATTGCGACCGCAATGGGCCTGTTTGCCGCGATCCCCGCCGTGGTCGCGTACAACCGCTACGCCGACAAGGTCAATCGCCTCGAACTCCGCTACGACACGTTCACCGAGGAGTTCTCGACCCTGCTGCAGCGCCATGCGGCGTCGCGAAGCGCCTGAAATGACCGCCAACCCGCGCCGCCGCAAGCTGATGGGCGAGATCAATGTGGTTCCGTACATCGACGTCATGCTGGTGCTGCTGATCATATTCATGATCACCGCGCCGCTCCTGACCCAGGGCGTACAGGTCGAACTGCCGGACGCGAATGCGCAGCCGCTGGACCCCGAACTCCTGAAGGACCGTGAGCCACTCGTGCTGTCGGTGGATCGCGAGGGCCGTTATTACCTCAATGTCGGCGACGACGAGAAGAATTCGATCGAGGCAGATGAAGTCGCGCGCCGGGCAACAGCGGTGCTCAGCCGCGACAAGGCAACGCCCGTGCTGATCAAGGCGGACGAACGGGTACCCTATGGCCGCGTCGTTCAGGGCATGGTGCTGCTGCAACAGGCTGGCGCCACGAAGATCGGGTTCCTGACAGACCCCAAGGCCGTGCGCGCACTCAAGGAACTCGAGCGGCGACGATGAGCGTCGCCACCAGGCCTACGCTGGCGCCATTCGGCTGGGCGATTGCCCTGCACGTGGCGATCGCCGGCCTGCTGCTGGTGAGCTTCGTGCTGCCCGAAGAGGAGCTTCCTCCTCAGGGCCTGCAGATCGAAGCAGCGATCGTCAACCAGGCAGTGCTGCAGGCTGCAGCGAGCCTGCGCAAGGAAGACGAGCGGAAGCAGGAGCGGCAGGCTGCGCTGCAGCGCAAGGAAGAGGAGCGCATCGCGCGGATCGAGACTGAGAAAAGGGCCGTGGAGGAACGCCGGATGGAAGCCGATGAGGCCGAGCGGCAGAAGACGCAGGCTGCAGCCGAGGCACGCCGCAAGGCGGAAGCTGATGCGAAGCAGAAGGTCGAGCAGCAGGCGCGTGCCAAGGCTGCCGCTGAGCAAAAGAGGAAGGTCGACGAAGCACGTCGGAAGGCCGAGCGCGAGGCTGACCTCCGTGCGCGCCTTGCTGAAGAGGAAGAGCGAACTGGCGCGGCTTTTCAGAGTCTGAAAGCGCAGTACGTGGCTGCGCTGCAGGCGCATGTGGAAAGGCGCTGGTTCAAGCCACCCGGTGCGCCCCTGGGGGCCGCCTGCGTCGCCTTCGTCACGCAGATACCGGGTGGCGAAGTGGTTGCGGTCCGATTCGGCACTTGCAACGGTGGTGAGGCATTCAGGCAGTCCGTCGAGAACGCGATCCGGAATGCCTCGCCACTGCCGGCGCCGCCGCAACCGGCATTGTTCGAGCGCGAAGTGCGCCTGGTGTTCAAGTCGGAGGAATGAGGATGCCGATGATTCGACGTGTAATCGCCGTTTTCCTGCTGGCTTTTCTGCAGTCAGCGCCTGCGACGGCCGAGCTTACCGTGCAGATCCTGCGCGGGATGGCCGAGACCGTGCCGATTGCGATCGTACCCTTCGGCTGGGAGTCGGACGGCGCCGCCGCCTGGGACGTGGCCGCAACCGTGCAGGCGGACCTCGAACGCAGCGGCAGGTTTCGCGCGCTGCCACGCGGCCAGATGCTCGAGTTCCCGCACCGGGCGGACGCGGCGGATCTCCCCGATTGGCGCATGCTGAAAGTGGATTACGTGGTCGTCGGAAATTTGCTGCGCCTCGCGGATGGCCGATTCGAGATTCGCTACGAACTGGTGCAGGTCGCAACGGGCGAGCGCCTGCTGGGTGCGGCACTGCCGGCGGACGAGGGCGCATTGCTGCCCGCCAGCCACCGTGTCGCCGATGCCGTCTACGAGCGCATCCTGGGCGTACGCGGCGCCTTCGCGACCCGCATCGCCTATGTCGCCGTCGATGGGCCACTGACGGCCAGGACCTACCGCCTGATCGTGGCGGACGCCGACGGCGCCAACGAACGCGTCGTATTCAATTCACCCGAGCCGATCATGTCACCGGCGTGGTCCCGGGACGGACGCTTGCTCGCCTATGTGTCCTTTCACAGCAGTCTACCGGCGATTTACGTGCAGACGCTCAGGACCGGCGAACAGGTCCGGGTATCGGCGCGTTCAGGCATCAACAGCGCGCCCGCATGGTCGCCGGACGGTGACCAACTCGCGGTCGCGCTGTCGCGTCGCGATGGCAATGTGGACGTCTACCTGCTGTCGCTCGCGACCCAGGAGTTGCGCCGCCTGACCGACGACCCATCCATCGATACCGAGCCGGTATGGTCCCCGGATGGACGGTCGATCTATTTCACGTCGGATCGAGCCGGTGCCCCACAGATATATCGCCAGGGACTCGCCGCCGGGGACCGGCCGCGCCGCATCACGTTCGAGGGCAGCTACAACGCCCGACCGCGTGTTTCGCCGGACGGGCGCGAACTCGCGGTCGTCACACTCGACCGCGGTGCCTACCGCATCGCCGCCGTGAACCTGGAGAATGGCGGCATGCGCATCCTGAGCAATGGCCGCCTCGATGAATCGCCGTCATTCGCCCCGAACGGGGCCGATATCATCTACGCGACCCGCGAGGGCGGACGCGGCGTGCTGTCGCTCGTGTCGATCGACGGCCACATCCAGCAGCGCCTGGCGGCGACCGCGGGCGAGGTCCGCGAACCTGCCTGGTCGCCATTCCTTTACTGAGCGTGCGCGACAGGCCGCGCCGTGTTTTGATGTGAGTCCGAGCCAAGGAGTCTTACCGATGCGTCTGATACCAATGCTGTTGATTGCGACGAGCGCATTGCTGCTCGCCGGCTGCCCGAAGAAGCCGACCACCGTGCCGGATTCGCAGCCCGATACCTCCGTATCCCAGGATTCCGGTGCCGCAGGCGCAGGCGGCGAGGGCCAGGTCGGCCAGTCGCGCAGCTTGCCGGATTCAGGGGCAGGCGCCAGCGCCACCAGCGCACCCGCCGGGGTTGCGACGGTGATTTACTTCGATTTCGACCGCAGCGACATTCGGCCGGAATACGCCACTGTCATCAGCGCCCATGCAAAGCACCTCGCGGCATTCGGGGCGGCACGCGTGCGCCTCGAGGGCCATACGGACGAGCGCGGCTCGCGTGAATACAACATCGCGCTCGGAGAGCGGCGCTCACAGGCCGTGCGGCGCGCCTTGCTGCTGCAGGGGGCCACCGATGTCCAGCTCACCACCGTCAGTTATGGAGAGGAACGCCCGGCGCTCGAGGGCAGCGATGAGGCAGCGTATGAAAAGAACCGGCGCGTCGAAATCGTCTACGGGCGCTGAACGCATGAGGTGGAGAGCTGCAACGGGCCTGGCGGTCGCCGTACTGGCATCGGCGGCGGCCGCGCCCGCCAAGTCGCAATCGCAGGGCGAGCGCATCGGCGTCCTGGAGCAGCGCATGGGCGCCGTCGAACAGAAGCTCGACAACCAGGCCCTGCTCGAAATGTCGCGCCAGCTCGATGCGCTCAGCGCCGAAATTCGCGCGCTACGCGGTGAGCTGGAGAAAACGCAGCATGATCTCGATGCCGCGCGCCGCCAGCAGCGCGACCAGTATGTTGACCTGGATACCCGGCTGCGTACGGCCGAAACGGCGATGACCGCCGCACAGGCCACGAATCCTGCTGCCGGACCGGACGCCGAATACCAGGCTGCATTCAACATGCTGAAGGAGGGCCGCTACGACGAGGCGGCGGCGGCATTCAGGGCGTTCCTCGGACAACACCGGGAACACGAACTTGCGGCGAATGCGCAGTACTGGCTCGGCGAGGTGTACTACGTGAAGCGCGACTTCCCGGCAGCCCTTGCGGCATTCGAGACCGTGCTGACGCAATTTCCCGCTTCGCGGAAGCTGCCGGATGCGCTGCTGAAGGCCGGCTACTGCCACTATGAATTGGGGAATTTTGGCCTTGCGCGCAGGGCGCTTGCGCGCGTCACCCAGGAATTCCCCGATGCGACCGCTGCGGTGGGAGCCGCCGAGCGGCTCAAGCGCATGGCGGCCGAAGGACACTGAGGAAACGCAATGCAGGGCAGGGCGGTCGCCGCGTCCGATGCGCCGATGGCGGCAGTGGCGCGTCTCAAGATCACCGAGACTTTCTATTCACTGCAGGGCGAAGCCGATGCGGCCGGCTGGCCCACGTTTTTCATTCGCCTGACGGGTTGTCCGCTGCGCTGCCAGTACTGCGACACCGCATATGCCTTTCACGGCGGTGAATGGCGAAACCTCGATGCACTGGTGGATCAGGCCCTGGCCTCGGGCGCGCGCCATGTCTGCGTGACCGGCGGCGAACCGCTGGCGCAGAAATCCTGCGTTGCACTGCTTGCGAGCCTCTGCGACGCGGGACTCCTGGTTTCACTGGAGACGAGCGGTGCAATCGATGCGAGCTGCGTCGATATGCGCGTCGTGCGGGTCATCGACGTCAAGACGCCGGGCTCAGGCGAGTCGCATCGCAACCTCGACCTCGATGCGCAGCGCCTGCGCGCCAGCGACCAGCTGAAGTTCGTCATCTGCGACCGAAATGACTATGAATGGAGTCGCGAGCTGCTGCGTTTGCGGCGGCTCGATGCGCGGTGCACGGTACTGTTCTCGCCGAGTTACCTGCAATTGCCCGCAGGACAGCTCGCCGACTGGATACTGGCCGACCGCCTGCCCGTGAGATTCCAGGTCCAGCTGCACAAGGTCCTGTGGGGAGACACGCCTGGCCGCTGAATCGAAGGACAGCGGATCCCCGGCTGTCGTGCTGGTTTCCGGTGGCCTGGACTCTGCGACGGTTTTGGCGATGGCCCGCGAGCGCGGCCATTCCTGCCACGCGCTCAGCTTCGATTACGGCCAGCGTCACCGTGTTGAGCTGGATGCTGCGCGACGCGTCGCGACTGCGCTGGGTGCCCTGGAGCATCGCGTCCTCGCGCTGCCAATCGGCGAGCTGGGCGGATCAGCGCTGACCGATCGCAGCGTCGCCGTGCCTGAACTGGCGACCACCGGCATTCCCGTCACCTATGTGCCGGCCCGTAACACGCTATTCCTGGCCTGTGCGCTCGGCTACGCCGAAGTCCTTGGCTCGCGCGATATCTACATCGGCGTAAACGCCATCGATTACTCGGGATATCCGGATTGCCGGCCCGAATTCATCGCGGCGTTCGAAAGGCTTGCGAATCTGGCCACGAAGGCCGGCGTGGAAGGCGCGGAGATTCACATTCACGCTCCATTGATCGAATTGACGAAGGCCGAAATCATCCGTCGCGGAACCGCACTTGGCGTGGATTACGCGATGACGATTTCATGCTACCAGCCGGATTTCGAGGGCCTGGCCTGTGGTCGCTGCGATTCCTGCCGCCTGCGCCGTGCGGGGTTCGAAAAGGCTGGTATCGCAGACCCGACGCGCTATAGATGATCGCGGCCGGTCGCTCCTGTATCATTCGCGCCGCTTCCGGCGGGCCGTTAGCTCAGTGGTAGAGCATCTGGCTTTTAACCAGTTGGTCGATGGTTCGATCCCATCACGGCCCACCATTTCAAGCAGCAATCAGGGTCTCTTGGAAGGCGCTAACCGCGCTTGAGCCGCAGCCAGAAATTGCCGATGCCCACTGTATCGCCGGATCGCAGAACGGCATGCGCTACTTTTTCCGAATTTACAAACACGCCGTTGGAGCTGTGCAGATCTTCAATGGTGACGCCGTCTTCGGTGCAAATAATAAAAGCATGGTGGCGGCTTACGAATTTACTGTTGAGGCGGATCTCGCAGTCTTGCGCCCTTCCGATCATCATTCGCGACGGACCGCCACCAAGGTCCATGACCTTCAGAGGCTTCCCGTCAAGGAATAGCTCAATGGTCGCGGGATCGCCATCTGCAACCACACATTTTTGCTTGCGGGACTCGAAGGCGGTTTTCTTCTGGGGCAGCAGCGTCTCGGTGTCGGTCAATTCCACGTTGTGAGACTCGAGATCCGCCTCCAGCTCCGCGATGCGTCCATCTTTCTCTGCGATCAGCTTTTCCAGGCTCTCCAACGCCTCCAGCCGGCTTCTCAACGTGGCGTATTCTTCCCGGGCCGCCTCAAGTGACTTTTCGAGAGCGTCAATCTTCCCCGCCTTTCTTGCAGAGCCCTCGAGATCCGCATTGAGCTCCGCGATCGAGATCTGCAATTTCGAATTGTTGCGCGCAAGGACTTCCAGTCGCTCATTAGTTTTGCCGAGTGCAGTATTTGCTCGTTTCGTCAAGCGTCGCTCTTTCTTGAAATCGGCGATGACAGCCTTCGACGACTCCTCACTTTGAAGCAGTGCATTCTTGCTGTCAGCCAGTGTCTCTTTGAGTTTTGAAAGTTCCGCGGTACTACTGGCGACCGTCGCAAACAGCGCGTCGAGCTCGGCTGCCTGTGCGACTAGCTGCGCCCGAAGCTCGGTCATGACTTCGCCTGAATTGGCTGTCTCCCATTTGCCGAGGCTGGCGGCGAGTGCTTCGACTGTTTTGCCCCGTTCCGCCAGTGTCAGCTTGCTCTCGGCCAATGTCTCCGTCAGTTGGTCGATTTTCTCGTCGTTCTTCTTTTGCCTGGCTGCCAGATCTTCGACCTCCCTATTTCTGGCTTCCAGTTTTCCGCGCAGTTCTTCTATGTCTCCAGCCAATGCCTTCCCGGCCACTTCCGCATCCTGCCGGAGCTTCTCACTGACCGATATTGCGGCATTGAGCTGACCAATATCCCTCGCCTTGTCATCCAGAGCCCTGGTAAGGGTCTCCGCTCCTTCAATCTGTGCCGCGAGTTGCGTGCGCACTTCGCCCAGTTTCTTGTCGTGCTTTTCCGCTTCCGCCAAAGCCAGACGATTTTCCTCGTTGGCTCCTTCAGCCTGACTCGAGAGTTCAGCTATCCGCACGAGCAGCTCATTGATCTCGGCATCATGACGCGCCGGAGCCTGCAGGGACTCCCTGTTCGCCAGAGTTGTACGCGGCTGCTGACCCGTTATAAATTCGCTCGCGTTGGAGTCGGGCATCAGCAGCGATAGGCCGGTGTCGGCCTTGCGCCTCCCTTTGCCCTTTATCGGAACGACGTGCGGCAGAATCCTATGGGCATCCGCAACCGAGCGGATCAGTTGCTCGCTAATGACCCGTGTTCCCTGGGCACAGGATTCCGCGAGTACAGCGTTACACAGCATGTTGATCATGCGAGGAATTCCGCCCGTAAAGCGGTAGATGAGCGCGCGGGATTCATCCGAGAATCTTGCGGCATCAGCCGCACCGGCCAGACTCAGGCGGTGCCGGACGTAGTCGTCTGTCTCGCGTTCAGAATAAACGCGAATATGAAAGTTGGTTTGGTAGCGAAACTTGAGCGAACTCATGGCGGGCGAATCCATGATACGCGGGAGCTTCGGGTTTCCGGCGAGCACCATGCTGAGTACGCGCTCGTCATCATTTTTTATTTCTGCAATCCACCGGAGCTGCTCAAGGACCGCAGGTCGCACCAGTTGCGCGTTGTCCATGAAGAACAGCACGTGCTTGCCATTCTTGCCCCGATGAATAAGAAACTCGCGCGTGATGCGTTGCAGCTCACGCAGGGTGCCGCTTATCTCGTCGAAACCGATTTGCTTGAGGAAGGAGCAATAAAACTGCGCGCTTTCCACGCAGGTTTCGTCGAACGCCGCATAACACAGGTCTTCGCCAAGACCGGCTATGTACTGATTTAGCAGCGTAGTCTTGCCGGAGCCGTCCGCGCCACAGACGACGATCAGACTGTCAGCCCGTTCTGTCGCATCCGTCAGATGGGAGTTCAGCAGGGAGCATTGGTCCGAGTAGAAAATTTCGGACGCCGCCTCCAGCCTGCAAAAAGGCGCTCGCGTCATCCCGAAGAAATCGAGAAACGTCGGCTCAGACTCCTGGCTCGGTAACGGGCTTGCCACGCGCGTTACTCCGATGTTTTCGTTATCGTATTCGGCGTCGCTTGCTTCAGAGCGTTCATCACGCCCCCGCGGAAAAGACAGCACCCCCCTTAGGCGCCGGGTCTATTTTTAGCCAGTTTTCAGCCTCCAGGGAAGTTTATTTCGCCCTGCGTCGAGCCTTTCTTCTTATCTCACTGAAAAATATGCCTTTGTTGGCCAAAGTTGCGCCGAAAACAGCCTCTTCTGTTTTGCATAAGCAGGTGAATACGGGTTGGATACCGATCAAATACTCGCTGGCGACCCAACTGGAGTCCGAAGAAATGCGGCTAGAGCCAAGGGCAGCACGATCCGTGTGGGGGTAGTTTTGGGGGTAACCGGCCGCTAGTCCCGCGTCCCGTCACGCCGAGGGTGCATTGCCCGCCTTCCACTTGATGCTGCAGCCCGCGCTCGGCAGTTGCTCGACCGGTATCGGGCTGCCAGCCAGCACCGCGTCTGCCGCCGCCCGCAGCGAGGCGCCCGTCACCGGTATCCCGCTGATTGGTCGGCTCGCGTCGAACTGGCCGCGGTAGACGAGCCGACGAGATCGGTCGAACAGGAAGAACTCAGGCGTGCAGACGGCATGGTAGGCGAACGCCACCGCCTGAGACTCGTCGTACAGATACGGAAAAGTGAATTTGTGGCTGGCGGCTGTATCCGCCATCGCCGGCGGCGCATCTTCAGGATAAGCGCTTACGTCATTCGCGCTGATCGCGACGATCGCCAGGCCGCGCGGCCCGTACTCGCGCGCGAAGCCGGCAAAGCCGGCGAGGATATGCATGACAAAGGGACAATGGTTGCAGATGAACGCGACCAAGAGCGCAGGCGAGGCGGCGAAGTCCTCAAGCGCATACACCCGCCCCGCGGGATCCGGCAAGACGAAGGGCGGCGCCGGGGTTCCCAGTTCGATCATCCGGGATTGCAGACGCGCCATGATTACTTATGCCTCACGCGTAGATCCAGGTCGACAAGAACCCAAGTGGATCATGGGTCCACGCGATTGTCAGCATGAAAGCGAAGGTCAGCAAGGCCGCGATGAAGAACCAAAGGCGCGCACACTGTGTTGCCGCGCGCTTCAGCGCGAAACTTCCGAGCACGATGTAGGCGAGCAACAGCGTGACCTTCACCGCGAGCCAGCCATTGGCGTAGGCAGCGCCCGGCAGGACCGCGAGCAACAGGAGTGCCGCGAGCAGCAGCACAGTGTCGATGATGTAGCTGAGATACCGAAGACGGGCCGAAAGCGCGAGGACCTGGCGGCCTGCCTGCACCATCAAGCCTCGCATCAGGAACAGCGTGCCGCTCGCGAATACGGCGACGACGTGCACCATCTTGATCTGCAGGTAATATTCGTGCATCGCGCTGGCCGGCCTAGAATCCTGGCCGCTGCTCGGCCTGCTCGAGCAGGCGGGTCAGGAACCGGCGAATCGCGGGCTCCGCATCCGCGGCGGTCATCAGTTTCTGCTGTTCCATCAAGCGCGCCATGTCGCGGATCGAGCGTTCACCATCGATCATCGCCAGGAGGAATGCGTAAACCCGCGTCGACAGGGACTGCGCGCGGAATTGCGGCAGCGCCGGTACCGGCAGGTCGCTCCGCCGCAGCCAGTCCGGTACAGCTCGCCCCGCTGCCGGTGCTTCGATATCGCGTTCCTTGCTCGCGGCGAATGTGATCACGGTTTCCATGCGCGCATGCCGGCTGGCGGGCGACGCAAGGTAGGGCAGCTGCGCTTCGCGTGGCTCCGGCCGCGAGAAGCCGGCGGCGGGCAGTGCTTCCAGCAACTCTTCCAGGGACAGCGCATCGGCCGGAGATCCATCTGCAAACGCCAGCGAACCGTGGTTGACCCAGAACCCGCCCGGTGCGAGCAGGCGATTGATCCGCCGCAGCAGGACTGCGACGGGCTCGCCGGCCACGTCGATGAACCAGGGTGTCAACACCAGGTCGAAGCCGCCGGGCTGGAATGGCGGCGACGACGCATCGGCCAACAGGAGCTCGAGGCCGGGCGGGGGCGACGTGGGTGCGGCCAGGCGTCGGAGAATCGCATGATCCGCGATGGTTCTTGGCGCGATCGGGAATTCGTACAGTTCCAATGCCTGGCCGTTGAGGATCCGGTGCGCTGCCAGCATGAACAGGGGATTGAAGTCGAGCGCGACGGTCACGCCCGGTTTCAGGGTGCAATGCAGGTCGTAGGCAAGCCGCGCAGCACCGGCGCCCAATACCAGCACGCGCTGGGCCTGCCGGCCAGCGAGCACGCCCATGACGGCGGCGAGCCCCGCGGCATTTTCGGCCTCGCCCCAGCACCAGTCGCGATGCAGGTTCGTGTAGTAACTAGAAAGCCCCTGGTTGAGTGGCAGCTCCGTGCCGAGTGCAACGTGCACCGCATGAGCCTCAGCGCGCCCCGCAAGGCCCAGGGGGGACATCAAATCGCGGATCCGCCCGGCCTGATCGTCGAGCGCCCTGGCCACATGCTCCAACCGTCGCTGTGTCTGGCTGCCCTGTTGCGCCTGCACAAGTGCCGTGCGCTGGCGTGCAGCCTCGGACGCGTAGTGCGCGAGCAGGTAATGCAGCCGACCGCGCCACTCGATCAATGCACTGCGCGGTTCGGCCATCATCCACGGGACGTCGCCCACCGTCGGATAGTCCACACGGCAGGCCAGGCAACTCGAACCTGTCAGCCGGCCGCCACAGGCGGGGCAGGCGAGCAGGTCCGGCAGGCTCGGTCGCTCAGTCATGATGCGGATGATGCCGTATTGCAGCAGGTGGTTGTGACGGCCGCCATTGTCTTATAGTCCCGCGATGCCCGATTCCAGTGAGCCAAGGATCTACCGACTTGCATCAGACCGCGCTGCAGGCCCGTTGCGGTTTCGAAGCGATGCAGGTGATTGCAGGCGATTCCTCGACATCGCGGGCTATGAGGGCCCGGAATTGCCCGTGGCGATGACAGACCCGGTCGTCGAAAGCCTCGCAAGTACTGGTTCCGCACCTCACGGGTGGCGGATCGACTGCGCAGAGGGGCGGTTCGAATTCTCCGCGCTCGCCGTCGAAGTGATTGAAGAGCAGCCCTCGCTCTACGAACCGCTGCACCGGCGCTTCAGCCTGAGCAGGACCGATCGCGTGGCGATCAGGGTATTGCTTTGGATCCTGCGACTTCCCGGTGGTGCCGGGCTGCTCCGGCGCTGGCACGCGCACCGTCACTGACCTGCGTGTCGCTGCAATCCGCCACTGCATTTGCGCCCGCCACGGTTGGCAATGTCGGCATCGGCTTCGACATCCTGGGTCATGCATTCACGGTGATCGGCGACCGTGTGCGCGCGACCCGTGCCGGCCGGCCCGGTGTGCGCATCGGGGCTGTCACCGGGCTTGCGGGCGATCTGCCAATGGAAGCGGACCGCAATACCGCGGGCATGGCGGTGATTTCACTCGCCAACTCGCTGTCGCTGCCTTTCGGCATCGAATTGGCCATCGAAAAGGGCATTCCACTCGGTTCGGGTCTCGGCGGCTCGGCTGCATCCGCGGTCGCGGCGGTCGTAGCGGCCAATGAACTGCTGGATCAGCCGTTATCGCGAACCGAACTCCTGACGCATGCGATCCAGGGCGAGGCCGTCGTCAGCGGTTCACGGATTGCCGACGATGTCGCGCCCTCGCTGTTTGGCGGGCTGGTGCTCACCGTCGGCATCGACAGGCCCAGGATCAAGCAGATTCCGGTGCCACCTGGGATCCGTTGTGTCCTGGTGCACCCACATCTGTTCGTTTCCACGCGCGATGCGCGTGCGATGCTCAGCGCCACTGTCAGCATGTCAGATTTCGTCTGGCAGACCGCAAACCTCGCAGGCTTCCTCGCCGGTTGCTACACGAATGACTTTGCATTGATCCGCGAAGCATTCGAGGACGTCATCGTCGAGCCGCAACGCGCCCGGCTCATACCGGGTTTCCCGGAGGTCAAGCGTGCCGCATTGGAGGAGGGCGCGCTCGGCTGCTCGATTTCAGGCGCCGGCCCGAGCGTCTTCGCTTGGTGCGAAGAATCTCAATCGCAGCACATTTGTTTGGCCATGGTCAAGGCTTTTGCCAGACATGATCTCGATTGCGACCAATGGATCGCAGCCATCGGCAATGAGGGCGCGCGCATCGTGGCGCGGCAATAAATTTCTATTACTGATGGCGGCCACGCCTCAGCATCGCTACCATTGCCAGTCCAATGAATATCGGCGATCCCGGCAACATCGAGCGGCTCAGGTTTCTTGACCTGGACCACCCAATAATGTCTGAACATCGGCGCGGACACCTGCTTGCCGTATGAGCACCGACACCCTCATCGTGCAGGTCGTGATTGCCGTGGTGCTGGTCGGCCTGATGGCGCTCGGCGTATCGGCCGGATTCCGGCGCTGGCGTTACAGCCGCGCCAGGCGCCGCGTCGTCAAGTCGGTCGAGTCCATTTCACTCGCAGCGCTGCGGGATATCGTCCTTCCTGACGGCAGCGGCGGCCATCTTCACGTGGATTTCCTGCTGATGACCGGACGCGGGTTGCTGGTTATAGACCTGCGCGACGTTGCGGGCGTCGTTTTCGGCGGCGAACACATGCATGAGTGGACGGTCATGAATGGCATTTCGCGCTCAACCTTCCTGAACCCGCTCGAACCGCTCTACGACCGGGTCGCAGCCGTGCGCATGTTGGCCGGCGACGTGCCGGTCGAGGGCCGCATCGTTTTCACGCAACGCAGCCGCTTCCCCAAGGGGCGACCGCCCAAGGTCATGCAGCTCAACACGCTCGAGGCCGAATATCCGCCGCTGGGTCCGGATGGCACGAGCGCGGCGCAAGAACGCTACCGCGAGGCCTGGGACGAAATCTCCAAGCTGGTAGAGCCCAGTCCCCTCGCGCGCCGCTGAGAGCGCTACCTGCGTCAGGCTGCAGACTTCCGGCTATGATCCTCAAGCACCTTGGCCACGCAAACAGTGAGATTCTGCGCATAGGCCAGGTGCAGGAATTCGTTGGGCCCGTGGGCGTTGGCGTGCGGTCCCAGCACGCCGGTCACGAGAAACTGCGTCGCCGGGAAGCGTTCGCCCAGCATGCCGATGAAGGGGATACTGCCGCCCGTGCCCAGGTACATCGTGTCGCGCCCGAACGTGGCGTTTGACGCTTCGCGCATGGATCGTTCCAGCCATGGCGCAACAGCGGGTGCATTCCAGCCGGCCAGTGAAGATCCGACCTCAAAGGTGACGCGCGCGCCGTAGGGCGGGTCTGATTCCAACTGCTTTTTGACGGCCGCTGCGGCGATCGCCGCATCTTTCGTCGGCGGCAGGCGGAATGACAGCTTCAGATCGAGGCGCGGCAGCAATACGTTGCCGGCATCCTGCAGCGCCGGCAGTCCACCGGCACCGGTGACGGCGAGTGACGGCCGCCAGGTCGTGTTCAGAATCAATTCGTAGGGCGCATCGGTGAGCGGCCGTACGCCTGGCATGAATGGAATCTTCCCGACAATTTGATCGCCCAGCACCGAAGCGGCCGCCCTGGCCTGCGAAAGCCGCGCCGCAGGAATTTCTGAGTGAAGTTCGTCCACCAGCAGGTCGCCGGTGACGTCGTTCTCGACACGCGCCAGCAGCGTTCTTGCGATGCGGAATACCGAGGGCGCCACGCCCGTGCCGGCACCGGAATGCACGCCCTCGGTCAGGACCTCGATCGACAGCGTGCCCACGAGATTGCCGCGCAGTGAAGTCGTGCACCAGAGCTGTTCGTAGTTGCCGCACTCGGCATCCAGGCAAACCACGAGACTCGGCGTGCCGATCCGATCGGCGAGGGACTCGACGTGGTACGGCAGGTCGTAGCTTCCGCTTTCCTCGCAGGCCTCAATCAGCACGACACAGCGCGCGTGGGCAATGCCCTGTTCCTGCAGCAGCCGGATCGCGGTCAGTGACGAGAACACGGCGTAGCCGTCGTCAGCGCCGCCGCGGCCATAAAGTTTCCCGTCACGCAGCACGGGCTCCCAGGGCGACAGGCCTTCCGCCCAGCCAGTGAATTCCGGTTGCTTGTCCATGTGGCCATACAGGAGCGCGGTGCCCGGGCCAGCGCCGGGAATTTCGCAGAGCAGCAGCGGCGTGCGATCGCCCGCGCGCACGATCTCAACTTTCAGCCCCTTGATCTTCTGCTCGCGGCACCAGCCGGCCATCAGTTCGGCCGCGCGGTCCATGTGCCCGTGCGACTTCCAGGCCGGATCGAAATCCGGGGATTTGTTCGGAATCCGGATGTAGTCGCAAAGTCGTGGGACGATCGACGAGCTGAATGTCTCAGCGGTCTGGCGTATGGCAACAGGAAAATCCATTAAAGCACCGTATTATTAATAAGTTACAGCTATCTCTTAATTACGATTATACGTCGCCGTGAGATCACTCGCGGCATGGCTATAGTTTAAGGCCAAAGAAACGCCGTGCGTTCGCCGTCGTGATCGCGGCAATTCGGTCGGCCGGCTGGCCGCGACATGCGGCTACCGCCTCCAGGATCACCGGCAGATACATGGGCTCATTGCGGCGATGGGCTGGCTTCGGATCAATTGTCCGCGGCAGCAAGTAGGGCGCGTCCGTTTCCAGCATCAGGCGGTCATCCGGAATCCTGCCGACCGCATTCCGCAACGCCTGGCCGCGCCTCTCGTCACAGATCCAGCCAGTGACGCCGATCGCGAGTCCCGCCTCCAGGCAAGCATCGAGTTCTGCGGAATCGCCCGTAAAGCAATGCAGCAACGCGCGCGTCAGCAGTCGCGGGTGTTCGCGCAGCATGGCCATGAAATCCGCGTGAGCCTCGCGCTGGTGCAGGAACACCGGCAGCTGGTGACCATCGGCAAGCCGCAACTGCAATTCGAACGCGCGCCGCTGCTCGGCCGGGGGCGAGTAATTCCGGTAGTAATCGAGGCCGCATTCACCGGCTGCGACCGTCATCGGATCGGCGTAGAGCTCGGCGAGTGCCGCACGGTCGGATTCCTGGAAGCCTGCCGCATGGTGCGGGTGGACACCTGCCGTCGCACGCAACAGCTGAGGCCATTGTCGGCACAGCTCGAGTGCGCGTGCGCTGTCTTCGAGCGTGCTGCCGGTCACGATCATCGCGACCACGCCTGACGCCTGTGCCCGAGCGATCACGCCGGCCCGATCTCGATCGTAGCTGTCGTGCGCGAGGTTGATTCCGATGTCTATCAGTGCCGCGGGCTCGTTCGCGTTCATCGGTGCCCGCCAGACGAGAGTCTCAGGCCGCACGCAAAGCAGTCGTCACCGGCAGGCGCGCAGCGCGCAGCGCGGGCAGCAGGCCGCCGAACATGCCGATGACGATCGCGATGATCAGTCCACGCTGCACCAGTGCGGGCGTCACGTCGAACCGGAACACCACCTGCGAGAAATTCGCGCCGAGGGTCGAAACGGCCATGTTGTTGAACAACAAGTAGGCGAGCAGGGCACCGAACACGCCACCGGCGAGCGCCAGCAGGAGTGACTCGATCATCACGGAAATCACGACCGGCGTGCCGCCGAACCCGATCGCGCGCAGGGTTGCGATCTCCCTCGCGCGCGCGCCTACGGCCGCATACATGGTGTTGAGGGCGGCAAATGTCGCTCCCAGCGCCATGATGGCGGTCACGACACCGGCCAGCAGGCCGATGGTCTTCCGGAACTGCTCGGTCTGACCGCTGTAATACTGCTGCTCGGACTCGACATCGACATTCAGGCGCGGGTCGGCGGTCAATGCGTCCTTCACCGTCCTGAGGTCGGCCGCGTGATCCAGCTGCAGGCGCACCGAGCTGAAACCCCGCCGGTTGAATGTGGTCTGCGCGACCTCGACGTCTGCCCACAGTTCGCTTTCATTGGCATCGCCCGACTCGAATACGCCGACCACGGTCCAGTTTGAGCCGCGCATGCGCAGCGTAGCGCCGATTCTCGCGCCCTGGAACTGCTGGTTGACGCCGCTGCCGACGATCAATTCCCGCAAGCCCGGCCGGAACACCCGTCCATCGACAATTTTCAGCTGCGGCCGCAGCGCGAATGCTGCCGGCTCGACGCCGCGCACGGTGATATTGGAACCAGTCGTCTCGCCGGTTTTCAGCAATTCCGCGATCACGATCATCTCGGCCGAGGCGATTGGCTGACCATCGCTGCGCTGGCGGACACCGGGGGCCTGCTTGATCAGCGTCGCCTGTTCGCGTGGCAGGCCGGAGTTGAGTTCGGCGCTGGAGCCGCCGCGCAGCACCAGGGCGATGTCTTCGCGGCCGGTCGACTTGAGCGTGGACTGGAAGCCCTCAGCCATTGCCAGCAGCGCGGTGAACACGGCGACAACGCCGGCGAGGCCGACGATGATCACGAGCGACGGACCCCAGCGCTCCGGGACGCTGCGCAGGCTTAGTGAGGTAATCGCGAGGGTCTGCCGAAACATCTTCTGGATCTCCCGTCAGCGTCCGGCCAGCGCATCAACGATCGACAGCCGCCTGGCACGCAATGCGGGTAACAGGCCTACCGCCAGGCTTAGGCCCACGATTGAAAGCACACCCGTGATCCAGACTCGGTGATCAACCGCCAGCGGGAAGTTTGCGCCGCCACCGATGGCGATGCCGATCAGCGTCGCAAGTCCAAGCCCCAACAGGCCGCCGATCACGCAGATGGCTGCTGCCTCGGCCAGCACGAAACCCAGGACACTGCCGTCCGTGAACCCGAGCGTCTTCAGGATCGCCAGTTCCGGCACCCGTTCGCGCACGCTCTGCGCAATGGTGTTGCCGACCACCAGCAACAGCGTGAAAAAGACGGCGAACAGGATCCAGCGCACGATCAGCCCGATATCGCCGATCTGCTTGAAGAAGCCCAGGTTGAAGTCCTTTTCGGTCTGGGTCTTGGTCTCGTCCGGTGAGTTCTCGAACATCGCATCGATGGTCCCGGCAATCTGCGCGGCCTGGTCCGGGTCGGAGATCTTGAGCGTGAATGTCCCGGCGCGCCCCGACCCGAACTGGTTCGCCTCGTCGAAGTAGGCGAAGTTGATCCAGCCGACATTGGTGTTGCGCTGCCACTCTTCGTCCTTGCCGTCATAGATGCCGACCAGGTCGAAGGTCCAGGTCTTGCTGCCGTCCTCCTGCGGAAAGATGTTGGAGGCGATCGGCACCTTTTCACCGATACGCCAGCCATATTGGTTTGCCAGGTTCCGGCCGACGATCATGCCGGTGCGCGTCTCTTCAAAGGCCTTCCACTGCTGATCGGACATCACGTACTCGGGATACACGCTGCGCAGCCGGCCCGGATCGGCGGCAAAGAAGATCAGCTGCGTGTTCTCCTGCCAGACCGCCCCGAACCACTGCTGCCACATGACCTTTTCCACGCCGGGCACGGACTCGATCTGCGGCAGCAGGCGCATCGGCAGCGATGAGGTGAACGACACCCGCGCCTGGGTCACAAGCCGGGTCGCACCGACGAAATCGGCGCCGGCGGAAAACAGCACGTTGACCGCCTGCAGCAAGCCGAAAAGAAGGAACGCGGTGACCACCGACAGGAGCGTCAGGATGGTGCGCGTCTTCTTGCGCAGCAAATTTGCGAACACAAAGCCGGTACGCGTCATGCCGCAGCCTGCTCCAGCAGCTGACCCTTCTCGAGGTGCAGCGTGCGACGCGCGAATTCGGCCGCCTTCGGATCGTGGGTGACCACCACGATGGTCTTGCCGTGGTCACGGTTCAGGAGCTGAAGCAGGCCCAGGATCTCATCCGCCGTCTTGCGGTCGAGATCGCCGGTGGGCTCGTCGCAGATCAATAGGGTCGGGTCCGACACCAGCGCCCTGGCGATGGCCACGCGCTGCTCCTGGCCACCGGAGAGCTCCCTGGGCTTGTGACGGGCGCGATCGGTGAGGCCGACCACCTCCAGCGCAACCGCGACAGACTTCCTGCGCTGCGCGGCCGAAAGACCGGTCAATAGCAGCGGCAATTCGACGTTGCGCTCGGCCGTAAGCACCGGCATCAGGTTGTAGAACTGGAATATGAATCCGACATTGCGCGCGCGCCACTTCGCAAGCGCTCCGCCGGTGAGCTGGTCGATGCGCTCACCACCGACCAGGATTTCTCCCGACGTCGGCCGGTCGAGTCCGCCGATCAGGTTCAGCAGCGTGGTCTTGCCGGAGCCGGAAGGGCCCATCAAGGCAACGAAATCACCCCTGGGAATATCGAGTGTGAGGCCGTGCAGCACTTCGACCGTCTGCTTGCCACGCACGTACGACTTGTAAACGTTGTTGACCCGTACCATCGCTTCGCTCATTGACTTGCCTCGCCCCTGGCCCTTACCGCGTCACCGTCCCTCAGCGTGGCCGGTGCATCGACGATCACAGCTTCGCCGCCGGACACGCCGGTCAGTACCTGCCGTACGTCTCCCTGCACACCACCCAGCGTCACCGCACGCCTTTGCGCACGGCCATCCTGCATCACGTAAATGATGTCCGCACCAGCGTCCTGGCGGATGGCCGCCGGCGGCACCAGCACTCCGCGCACTGCGGGCGCGGAGGAAGACGCGGCCGACCCTTGCTGTTCCTCGAGGAATGCGACCCGCACACCCATTTCCGGCACGATCCGCGAATCCTTCGCACGCAGCGCAATGCGCACCTTGACCGTGGCCTTCGAGCGGTCGGCCGTCGGTACAATCGCTATGACCTCGGCCGGGATCCGCCACTCGGGATAGGCATTCAGCACGGCTTCCACCGGCTGGCCCGCCTGCACGCGGTTGATGTAGGCCTCGCTGACGTCGACCTGGATTTCCAGTGAATCCATGTCGACAATCGTGCCGATCCCGGTGCGGATCGAGCCACCGCCGGCGGAGATCGGCGAAATCATCTCTCCGGGCTGGGCCGCCTTGACCGTGACGACGCCGGCAAACGGTGCGCGGACGATCGTGTTGTCGAGCTGGACCCTGGCTGCGTGCAAGGCTTCCTCGGTCACCTTCACCTGGCTTTGCTGACTGGCCAGTCGCGCGCGCAGTGCCTCAGCCTGGGTGCTCGCGGCATCGAGATTCGAGACACTGATCAACTTGCGCGCAGCCAGCTCCTGCTGCCGCAGGTATTCGCGCTCGGCGTTCGCCAGCGCGCTCTGAATCTCGGCTAGGCCGGCCCGGGCTGCTTCGACCTGGGCCTGGCGCAGGGAAACTTCGGCGCGGGCCTCGGAATCGTCGAGCGTGGCGAGAATTTCACCTTCGGCGACACTCTGACCTTCTTCAATCAGCAGCGTACGAACCTTGCCGGTAATCTTGGCGGACACCGTGGCTTGCCGCCGTGCAGTCACGTACCCGGTTGCATCGAGCACCGATGTGCCGCCGCCGACGGAAGGCATCGCTCGCGCGATTTCCGCGCCAACGGGTATCGCGTCACCGCGGGTAAAGAACCAGAACAGTGCCGCACCGACCAGGAGGAGGCCTGTGCCCAGGCCAATCCACAGGCGGGTGCGCGAGGGCGAACCATCCTCGTTCGTCCCCCGGTCGATACGCAGCTGATTGAGCAGTTCGGACTTGTCCAAGTGTCTCTTCCGCGGCCTGTAATCCCGAGCGCGAGAGTCTGCCACAGTCCGCCGTCAGGACGCCGCTCCCCTGGGCAATTCTCAGTCCGGGCGCCAGCGGAAACTCGCGCCCGCGATGGCGAGAAACAGGACAGTCATGGCCACGAGCGCCGCCAGCCTCGGCAGGATCTCGGCCATGCCGGCGCCATCCAGCATGATCGCCCTCGCAGCCTCCAGCATCTGGGTCAGTGGCAGCGCTTCCGCTGCCATGCGCAGCCATTTCGGCGCCCCCTCCAGCGAGTACCAGACTCCGGACAGCAGCATCATTGGCCAGGACACCAGATTGATGACCCCATTGGCGAGTTCCTCGCTGGTGAATCGGGCCGCCACCATGAAGCCGAGCGAAATCATGCAGATCGCGCCGATCACGGCCGTTACCAGCAGCAACAGCACGCTGCCGTCGTTGCGAAACGGGATCATCAGTGCCAGCAGGCAGTAGACCAGCACAGTGACGGTGACCGTGAGCATCAGCCTCGACAGGATCTGTGCGGCACCGAATTCAAGTGCCGTCACGGGCGTCGCCGACAGGCGCCGCAGGAACCCGGACTTGCGGTAGCGGACGACGACATATCCGACACCGAACAGGCAGCTGAACATCATGTTCATGCCCAGGATGCCCGGCAGCAACCAGTCGACGTAGCGTACCGCTGCCCCGGTGACAGGCTGGCGCTGCACCGCGGCGCCGCCCGACTCCAGCAGCAATTTCTCGGCGAGGTAGCCTTTCGCGGAATCGGCATTGACCCAATAGCGTGGCGCGGCCCGAAGATCGAGCAGCAAGTCCGCCTGGTGCCGTTCGACAGTGCGGATCGCCGCATCGAGTTCCGCCGGATCCACTGCGTAAAAATCCGCGTAACGGGTACCGAGGAACGGATGGAGGTTGGCGTCGAGCGCAAGCCCCGGAGCGGCGACGACGCCGATCTTGAAGATGCTCTGTGGCTGGCCCCCGAAGATAACTGCGAAGGCGACGACCAGTCCAAGCGGCAGGATCAGATTGAACACCAGCGTCGAGCGGTCGCGCAGGAACTCGAGATTGCGAGCGATCCACACGGCCAGCAGGCGCCGCAGGTTCATGTGCGCAGCTCGCGGCCGGTCAACTCGAGGAACAGGTCCTCGAGATTGCGAGGCCGGATCTTCAGGTGACGCACGGAGACGCCGCGATCGAGCAGTGCCCGAAGAGCACCCTCTACGTCCGCTGTCGAGATTTCGACGCGGTCGCCCGCCAGTAGCACCGGCAGCGGAAACGTCGTCGGGTCGACGCCAAAGTCTTCATGCGGGAGCTCGAGCACGACGTCGTCGAAATGCTCCTTCAGCAGCCGCGAAGGCGGGCCTTCGGCAATGATCCGGCCACGATCCATGATCGCTACGACATCGCAGAGGAAATACGCTTCTTCCATGTAATGCGTCGTCAACACCACGGTCCGGCGCTCGGCCTTGATCGCCCGGATTAGGTCCCAGAAGTTGTGGCGCGCCTGTGGGTCGAGACCGGTCGTCGGCTCGTCGAGAAATAACACCTGCGGATCGTTGACGAGCGCGATTCCGAGCAGCAGCCGCTGCAGCTGGCCGCCGGACAGCTTGCGATTGTCCCGCCCGACAAGCTGTTCGAGCGCGCACAGGCGGATCACGTCGTCCACGGCGCGACCATGCGAGTACAGGCGGCGAAACATCACGAGTGTTTCGTGCACGGTCAGGAATTCCTGCAGCGCCGTCTTCTGGAACTGGATGCCTGCTTCCGCGCGGAAGCGTGCGCCCAATGGCTCGCCGCGATAGAGCACGCTCCCGGATGTCGGCACGGTGACGCCTTCCATGATTTCCACGGTTGTCGTCTTGCCGGCCCCATTCGGTCCCAGCAGGCCGAAGCAGATGCCTTGCGGAATCTCGAAGGACACGCCATCCACGGCGCGCACGCCCGGATATTGTTTGACTAGGTCGCGGACCTGGATCACGGGTTCCATGCGGTTGATGATCCTATATCATTGCATGCGTGACGCAGAATCCATTTCCGCACCTGCTGGCGCCACTCGATCTCGGATTCACGACTCTCCCAAATCGGGTGCTGATGGGCTCGATGCACACCGGTCTTGAAGACCGCCGGGATGATTACCCGAAACTCGCCGCCTATTTCGCCGAACGCGCCCGCGGCGGCGTCGGCCTCATCGTCACCGGCGGCATCGCACCGAATGCGGCCGGCTGGACCAAACCGTTTGCCGGCACCCTGAGCGGCCGGCGTCACCTGGCGCGCCACAGGCTCGTCACCAGCGCGGTGCACGGGGAGGGTGGCCGGATCTGCATGCAGATCCTGCATGCCGGGCGCTATGCCTATCACCCGCTTGCCGTCGCGCCATCGCGCCTGAAGGCGCCGATCTCGCGGTTCACGCCACGCGCGCTGTCCGATGGCGGCATTCGCGGCCAGATCGCCGATTTCGTGCGCTGCGCGCGTCTTGCCCAGGAAGCCGGTTACGACGGCGTCGAAATCATGGGTTCCGAAGGCTATTTCATCAACCAGTTCCTGGTTGCCAGGACCAATCATCGAAAGGACGGCTGGGGCGGCAGCTGGGCCAATCGCATGCGCCTGCCGGTGGAGATCGTGGCCGGCACGCGCAAGGCCGTCGGCCCGGCATTTATCATCATCTACCGGCTGTCGATGCTCGATCTCGTTGAGGGTGGCAGTTCCTGGGATGAGGTCGTTGAACTTGCGCAGGCGGTCGAGGGCGCCGGCGCGACGATCATCAATACCGGTATCGGCTGGCATGAGGCACGCATTCCCACCATTGCGACGATGGTGCCGCGTGCGGCCTTCAGCTGGGTGACACGGCGCCTGCGCGGCAGCGTGAAAATCCCGCTGGTCACCAGCAACCGCATCAACGATCCGGCCGTGGCGGAAAAGCTGCTGGCAGACGGCGATGCCGACCTTGTTTCGATGGCACGGCCGCTGCTGGCCGACCCGGAATTTGTGCGCAAGGCCGCCCAGGGCAGGGCGGATGAGATCAACACCTGCATTGCCTGCAACCAGGCCTGCCTCGATCTCGTATTCGAGAACCAGGTCGCGAGCTGCCTCGTAAATCCACGCGCCGGCCGCGAGACCGAGTTGAATTACCGTCCGGCGGCCGCGCGGCGGCGCATCGCCGTGGTCGGTGCCGGACCCGCGGGGCTCTCCTGCGCCACAGTTGCCGCCGGCCGCGGTCATCAGGTAACGCTGTTCGAGGCGTCCGACCGCATCGGCGGCCAGTTCAACATGGCCAAGGTCATTCCGGGCAAGGAGGAATTTCACGAGACGCTTCGATATTACGCGCGCCAGATCCAATTGACCGGCGTCAGGCTCGTGCTGTCACGTCGCGTTGGCGTCGCCGAGCTGACCGCGGGCGAATACGATGAGATCGTGCTGGCGACGGGGGTCCTGCCGCGCCTGCCGGCGATCGATGGCCTCAAGCATCCGAAAGTCCTGACTTACATCGATGTCCTGCTGCACGGCAGGCCCGTCGGCGCATCGGTCGCAATCATCGGCGCCGGCGGCATCGGCTTCGACGTCGCGGAGTACCTGAGCCACGACGCCGCGCACCCGCCATCCAGTGTCGACATCGCGGCATTCATGCACGAGTGGGGCATCGACATGGCACTCGCAAAACGCGGCGGCCTCACCGACGAAGCGGACCTGGCAAGCAGCATGCCGCGCACCATCTGGCTGCTGCAGCGCAAGCCAACCCCGCCCGGGCGCGACCTCGCCAAGACCACGGGATGGGTGCATCGGCTTGCACTGAAGCGGCGCGGCGTGCGCATGATGGCGGGCGTGAGCTACGAGCACATCGATGATGCCGGGCTGCATATTACCGTCGGCACGGAGCGCCGGCTGCTGGCCGTGGATAACGTCGTCGTTTGTGCGGGCCAGGAGCCGCAGCACGAGCTGGTGAGCGGCATCGAGGCCGCCGGATTCCGCGCGCAGCTGATTGGGGGCTCGAAGCTCGCGACCGAACTCGACGCCCGTCGTGCCATCGACGAGGGTTCGCGCCTCGCGGCGACCCTATGAACGTCCAGGCCGCACAAGCTGCGCAACTCGGGCTGCTCGAAACTGCGAACGGCGATCATGCCGCATGGCGCGTGCGCGCAAGCCGGCGCGCCCGCCGGCTCACGGTACGCGTGTTTCCCGGTGGTGGCGTCGAGATCGTGGTGCCGCAGGGCACGGGCCCGCGCGCGGTAGAACTGTTCGTCGCGCGCTACCGGCCGTGGATCGAACGCAAGGTGGAGCAATACCGGCCACTCCAAGCTGCGAGCGGCACTGGCTTGCCGGAAGAAATACGATTCCAGGCAAGCGGTGCTTGCTGGCGCGTCGAGTATGTCGAGACGCAGGCTGCGCCCCGGCTGGTCGTGGATGGTGATCGACTGCTGCTGATCGGCGATCAGTCGCGCGTCGCGCTGCTGCGCCATGCGCTGCAAAGATTCACGCTGCGGCATGCGCACTCGATCCTGGTGCCGCAGCTCGAGCGGCTCGCCGCGGAATTCGGACTGCAATACACGCGGGCCCAGATCCGGCGGCAGCGCACACGCTGGGGCAGCTGCTCGCGCCGCGGAACGATCAGCCTGAATGCCTGCCTGGTGTTTCAGCCGGCGGCAGTCGTGCGCTACCTGCTGCTCCACGAACTTGCCCATACCCGCCACATGAATCATTCGCGGCGCTTCTGGGCGCTGGTCGAGCGGCTGGAGCCGCGCTGGCACGAACTGGATGCGGAGCTTTCCCGAGGCTGGCGCGAGGTGCCGGCCTGGGTCCTGCGCTGATGCCGCGGGCCGGGGTTGCGGCACCGTACCTGGTGCTGGCCATCGCGCTTGCCGCCGTGTCCTTTGGTTCTATCTTCGCGCGGCTCGCCGATGCCGCACCGCTCGCAATCGCCGCCTGGAGAATGGGCCTTGCAGCGTTCGTCGTCATTCCGGTGGCGTTCGCGCGCGGGTCGGGGACGGAACGGCCGGAACTGCGGCATGCGGCAGTCGCTGCGGCTGCAGGCCTGTTCCTGGCACTGCATTTCGCGACCTGGATCGCCTCGCTCGACTACACGTCGATCGCCCGCAGTGTTCTGCTCGTCAGCACGGCGCCGATCTGGGTGGCAATCCTTCAGTTCGTGACCGGGCAAGGGGCGCCGCCGCTGCGGACAATGCTCGCGCTCCTGTTTGCCGTGGGTGGTGTCACGATTGCGAGCACCGGCCTCGACCAGGGCGAGGGTGTATTTACCGGCGATTTGCTGGCGGTTATCGGGGCGGTCGCCATGGCTGCCTACCTGTTGCTGTCGCAGGCGGCACAGTCGCAGTTGCCATTCCGGCGCTATCTCGCGATCGCCTATGGCTCGGCCGCCGCACTGCTGTGGCTCGCCGTGCTGCTGACCGACACAGCGGCGGCCGGATTTGGCGTTGTAACCTGGTGGGCGCTTGCCGGCATGGCGGTGGTCTCGCAGTTGATAGGTCACAGTGGCTACAACTGGTCACTGCGTCACCTGAGCCCTCTGTTCGTCGCCGTGGTGCTGGTCGGCGAGCCCGTGCTCGCATCCATGCTTGGCTGGTGGCTATTGGGGGAGCGGCTGGACTGGCAGACCGGAGCGGGCGGCTTGCTGATTCTGGCGGGCATCCTGCTCGGCGCGTCCGCGACGCGCCTTTTGCCGAAAGCGATACACACGCCAGCCGAGTAACGCGCCGAGCACCAGGATATACACCAGCGGCTCGCGGACATCGGCTTTCACCTGCCAGTAGAAATGCGTGCAGCCGAGGATTGCCGCCGGATAGACCAGGCGATGCAGTTTCTGCCAGCGCCGTCCCAGGCGCCGCATGGCGCGCTTCGTCGACGTCACCGCGAGCGGGATGAGCAGGAGCAGCGCCGAGAATCCGACCGTGATGAAGGGACGCTTTGCGATGTCCTCAACCCATAGTCTCCAATCCAGTCCCTGGTCCACCAGCAGATACCAGAGGAAGTGCATAGTGATGTAGAAGAATGCGAACAGCCCCAGCATGCGCCGGAAGGCGAGCAGGCGTGACCAGCCAAGGATTTCCCGCAGCGGTGTCACGGCGAGCGTTGCCAGCAGCATTCGCAGGCCCCAGACGCCGAGCGTGTCCTGGATCTCCTCGATCGGGTTCGCACCGAGCGAGGCGGCGGGCAGTTGGAGCAGGCCCTGGAGATCCGCCAGGCTCGCGAGCAACCAGCCCAGCGGCAGCAGACAAGAGAGGAATACGAGCGGTTTCGCGATCCACCGCGTCACGCGATCGGCGCCGAGCCTCATGTTCAGAAATTCCGCGCCAGATCCAGGCCGGCGTAGAGCGGCGCGACCTCTGCGGCATACCCGTTGAATTTCAGGGTCGGCTGGCGCGACTGCAGCAGACCGGCGCCGATGCGCCGCTCGCGCGCCTGGCTCCAGCGCGGATGGTCGACTTCCGGATTGACGTTGGCATAGAAGCCGTATTCGCGCGGCGCCGACAATGCCCAGGTGGTTGCAGGCATGCGTTCCGTGAAACGGATGCGCACGATCGACTTGATGCTCTTGAATCCGTACTTCCAGGGCACGACCAGGCGCAGCGGCGCGCCATTCTGGTTCGGCAGCACCTGCCCGTAGAGTCCCACGGCGAGGATTGCAAGCGGATTCATCGCCTCGTCCATGCGCAGCGCCTCGACGTAGGGCCAGTCGAGCACGGCATAACGCTGCCCCGGCATCTGCTTCGGGTCCAGCAGTGTCGTGAACTCGACGTATTTCGCGCGCGAGGTCGGCTTGAAGCGCTTGATCAGGTCGCCGAGCGGCAAACCGATCCATGGAATGACCATCGACCAGGCCTCAACGCAACGCAGCCGGTAGATCCGCTCCTCGAGCGCATGGGGCTTCAGCAGGTCTTCGAGCGTGTAACGGCCCTTGCCTTCGCATTCACCATCGACCACGACAGACCAGGGCCGCGGACGAAGACTGCCGGCATTGCGCGCCGGGTCATCCTTGCCGGTGCCAAATTCATAGAAGTTGTTGTAGCCCGTGACGTCAGCAAGAGAGTTGGGTGCCTCCATGGTCGAATAGCGCGCATTGCGCTTGTAATTCAGCCGCTCGATGAGGGCCACATTCATGACCTGCTCGGCGAGCGCATGATCTGCAAGTGCCGCGGCGGCACCTAGCCCGGCGATACCTGCCAGGAATTCGCGCCGGCTGCGATAGACGGGTTCCGGGGTGATCTCCGAGGGGCGGACTGGAATGCCTTGCTTCATGCACATCAGACCGGGGCAGCAGCCGTTTTGTTTCGCCATTCGGCTATCGGGATTCCACATCGACGGGCCGCGCGCCGGGCGCCCCGGCTGCCGTTGACCAGCTTCGGGTGCTCGACCGCCTGAAGATGTGCGAGGTCCGAGCCCGAATTGCCATAGGCGGCGATCGGGGATCTTGGGAATCGGGTCCGCAACGACTCCACGCAGCGCAGTTTTTCACCGCCACGCCGGTTCGGCGTCGTGAGCGCACCATCGAGACCGTCATCGCGCCAGGCTATGCCGGTACAGATCGTTTCATCGAAGCCGAATCGGGCACCGATCATTGGAACGTAGAGGTCCACGCTCGCCGACAGCAACACAAGCCGGTCGCCGGTGCGCCGATGGCGCTCGATGGCCTCGAGTGCGCCGGGATACAGCATTTCTTCGTCCAGTGCGTCAACGAACTCGCGCGTCCATTCCGCGACTTCCGCCCGGGTCGCACCGGACATCAGCCGGCAGATCAGATCAGATTTCAGCCTGCCGCGATCACGGCCATCGCTGGCATAGCGCCAGACGGCGGCCAGCGCCGCCGACACCCAGCCGCGCCGTGGATGACGCCGCAGCCAGCCGCGAAGGTAGGGCAAGAAGGTATCGCGCCTGGTGATGGTGCCGTCAAGGTCGAATACGGCGATGGTTCGGCTCATGGCGCTTCAACCCGGGTGCCGGGCTGGCATGGAATCAGGCTGCCAGCTGGCGCAATACGAAATGGAGGATGCCGCCGTTGTCCATGTACTCCCATTCCTTGGGCGTATCGACGCGAATGTTGACCCGGAAACTCATGGACTTTCCGTCAGCTCGGGCGGCGCGCACGGTTGCGCTGCGGCTGCCCGCCGTCAGCCCTTCAAATTCGAAGGCCTCCGTGCCATCGAGACCCAGCGTCTGCGCGTTGTTTCCATTCTCGAATGTCAGCGGGAATACCCCCATGCCGACCAGGTTCGCGCGGTGGATGCGCTCGAAACTTTCCGCGATCACAGCCTTTACACCCAGCAGGATCGTGCCCTTGGCAGCCCAGTCGCGGGAGGAGCCGGTCCCGTATTCCTTCCCGGCGACGACGATCAGCGGCACGCCAGCCGCGATGTATTTCATCGCAGCATCGTAGATCGGCAGCTGTTCGCCACCTGGCTGAATGCGCGTAACGCCGCCCTCGACTCCCGGCACCATCAGATTCCTGATGCGCGGATTCGCGAATGTGCCGCGCATCATGACTTCGTGATTTCCGCGCCTCGACCCATAGCTGTTGAAATCTGCCGGCGCCACGCCGTTTTTCTGCAGATAAAGGCCGGCAGGGGAGTCCTTGCGGATCGCGCCGGCGGGCGAGATGTGGTCGGTCGTTATCGAGTCGCCGAACAGCGCCAGGCAGCGCGCCCCCTTGATGGTCGGCAACCCGGGCTGCTTGCGACTCATGCCGGTGAAGTAGGGCGGGTTCTGGATATAGGTGCTGGCGCTTTCCCAACGGTAGGTCTGTGAATCGGGGATATCGATTCCTCGCCAGCGTTCGTCACCCTTGAAGACGTCAGCGTAGCTCTTCACGAACATGTCTGCGGTCACCGAGCGCCCGATCGCCTGCTGGATTTCACTGCCGCTCGGCCAGATGTCCCGAAGGTAGACTGCTTTGCCATCGCGGCCCTTGCCTATGGGATCGCGTGTGAGGTCGATATCCACGGTGCCGGCCAGCGCATAGGCGACGACCAGTGGCGGCGAGGCCAGGAAATTCATGCGCACTTCCTGGTGCACGCGGCCCTCGAAATTGCGGTTGCCGGACAGTACCGAGGCGACTGAGAGCTTGTTGTCGCCGATGGCCCTGGAAATCGGCGGATTGAGCGGGCCGGAATTGCCGATGCAGGTCGTGCAGCCGTAGCCGACGATATTGAATCCGAGCGCCTCGAGATCCACCAGCAAGCCGCCGCGCGTCAGATATTCCGTGACGACCTTGGATCCCGGCGCCATCGAGGTCTTGACCCAGGGCTGCACGGTGAGGCCGCGCTCCTTCGCCTTGCGTGCGAGCAGGCCGGCGCCGACCATGACCGCCGGATTCGACGTGTTGGTGCAGGAAGTGATTGCGGCGATGACGACAGCGCCATCCTTCAATTCATAATCACGGCCGGCGTCGCTCACCGGCGCGGGCCCACGCGAGGCCCACTTGTCCTGGTCCTTCTGGAATGCGGAGCGAAATGTCTTCTGCATGTCGGAGAGCAGCACGCGATCCTGCGGCCGCTTCGGGCCGGCCAGGGACGGCTGAATCGTGGACAGGTCGAGGTGCACTACATCGGTGTACAGGGCATCCGGAGCGCCATCCTTGCGCCACATGCCCTGTGCCTTGGCGTACTCGCGCACCAGCGCGATCTGGCTCTCTGCGCGCCCGGTCAGGCGCAGGTAAGTGAGCGTTTCCTCGTCCACGGGGAAGATCCCGCAGGTCGCCCCATACTCCGGCGACATATTGGCAATCGTCGCACGATCGGCCAGCGGCAGCTGCGCGAGTCCATCGCCAAAGAACTCGACAAACTTCTCGACGACCCCGCGCTTTCTCAGTTGCTCGGTCACCGTCAGAACCAGGTCGGTCGCCGTCGCACCTTCCGGCAGGCGTCCGGTCAGTTTCATCCCGATGACTTCCGGGATCATCATCGTCGAGGGCTGCCCAAGCATCGCGGCCTCGGCCTCGATTCCGCCGACGCCCCAGCCCAGCACGCCGACGCCATTGATCATCGTCGTGTGTGAATCGGTCCCGACGACGGTATCCGGGTAGGCGAGCCCGCGCTCGTCGACGAACACGACGCGTGCCAGGTACTCGAGGTTTACCTGATGCACTATGCCCGTGTCCGGTGGCACGACGGCGAAATTGTCGAATGCAGACTGGCCCCAGCGCAGGAAAGTGTAACGTTCCTTGTTGCGCTTGAATTCCAGCAGGGCATTGAGATTCAGCGCGCCTGCCGTGCCGTAGTGGTCGACCATGACCGAGTGATCGATGACGAGCTCGGCGGGAATCAGCGGATTGATCTTGCCCGGATCGCCGCCGAGCGTCGCCATTGCATCGCGCATCGCCGCCAGGTCGACGACCGCTGGAACGCCGGTGAAGTCCTGCATCAGCACCCGCGCGGGCGTGAATGCGACTTCACGGGTTGGCAGCTTGCGGGGATCGGCGCTGGCGAGCGCGATGATGTCGTCGCGCGTGACGGTCGTGCCGTCTTCGTGCCGCAGCAGGTTTTCCAGCAGGATCTTGAGCGAGTAGGGCAGGCGCCCCACCTGGTATTCCGCCAGAGCGTCTAGGCTGTAGTACTCGTAGCTGCGATCACCAACGGTGAGCTTGCGGCGTGCCTTGAAGCTGTCCTGCATGATCCCTCCTGGCTAATTATAAGCGAGTCGATCATGCCGCCACCCAGGCATTCCTCGTCGCGATAGAAAACGGCGTACTGGCCCGGGACCGCCCCGGCCTGCGGATTGGCGAAACGGACGACCGCGCCATCCGCGAGCAATTCAACTGCACAGGGGACGTCCGGCTGCCGATAACGCAGCTTGACCGTGCATTCGAATGCCTGGGCGGGTGGACTGCCACCGATCCAGTGCAGCGCGGCGGTACGAAGGCCCAGGCAATACAGCGCCGGATGGTCCCGGCCCTGCACTACCACGAGCGCGTTGCGCGCAAGATCCTTGCCTGCGACGAACCATGGCGCCGCATCGTGATCCTTCAATCCGCCGACGCCGAGGCCGCTGCGCTGCCCGAGCGTATAACGCGCGAGGCCCTGGTGTTCGCCGATGCGCTTGCCGTCAGGCGTCTCGATCGGGCCCGGAATTCCCGGCAGCCATGACTGCAGGAATTCGCCGAATGGACGCTCGCCGATGAAGCAGATACCGGTGGAGTCGCGCTTCTCGAATACCGGGAGCCCTCGTTCGCGGGCCAAAGTGCGCACTTCCGGCTTGCAAAGCCCGCCCACGGGGAAATCGCAATCGGCAAGCTCGGTGGAGCGGAGCAGGTGCAGGAAGTAGCTCTGGTCTTTCTCTGCATCGACGCCCCGCAGCAGGCGACCGCCACTGCCAATGCGCGCGTAGTGACCGGTCGCGAATCGCTCCGCGCCCAGGCGCCGCGCATAGGCCAGGCAGAGGCCGAACTTGATCTCGCGATTGCACAGAACGTCTGGATTCGGAGTCCGGCCGGCACGCAACTCGGCGAGGAATTGCGCGAAGACGCGCTCGCGATATTCCGCCGCGAAACTGATGCGATGAAGCGGGATGCCGAGCTCGGCACAACAGCGGCGCGCGTCCTGGTAGTCGGCGGCGGTCGTGCAATAGCCTTCGCCGTCGTCCTCCCAGTTCGCCATGAAGAGGCCCTGGACCTCGTGGCCGGCATCCAGCAGCAGCGATGCCGCCACCGCGGAATCGACCCCACCCGACATCGCAACGATATAGCTGGCCACGGTCGTCAGTCGCCGGCCACAGGCAATGATGCCGGCAGCACATAGTTGAGCAGATCGAGCGGGTATCGCGCGCCACGCAGGTAGTCGTCGATGCAGCGCAGCACCAGCGGGCTTCGCAATTCCGCTTCCCGTTCAACCAGCTGCTCGCGGCTGAACCAGGCGGTGCGGATGATCGCGCGATCGAGCGGCGCGCCATTGATCCGATCACCGACAGTGCCGGAGAAAGCGACCCGCAGGAATGTGCGTTCAGCCGGGCCCTGCCACAGGTACAGGCCTGTCACGGCCTGCGGCACGAATGGATAGCCCGATTCCTCCAAGGTCTCGCGGATCACTGCCTGCAGCAGCGATTCTCCACCCTCGAGGTGCCCGGCCGGCTGGTTAAGGACGACGCGGCGCGCAGCGCGTTCCTGGACGACGAGAAATCGCCCGGCGCGCTCGACGATGGCCGCTACGGTGACATCGGGCTTCAGTGCCATCCGGCGATTATAAGGGCTGATCGCCGGTGCGGAGGATGCAGCTAGAGGTGCTGCTGGCGCGTCTCGGCTTCCGGCTCGCTGGCGATCCAGATTTCGTCAAAATAATTGAGATAGCGTCGCGCAACGGCTGGATCGTTCATGTCGAGGATGCCTTCCCAGCGGGAAGCCTGCAGTCGGTATACCAGTGCGCGATCGTCGGCAATCAGGAATGCAGCCTGGTTGTCGCGACGATTTGATTTGACATGCCGGATCTCGATGTGACTCGTGATGCGGCGCGCCAGGTGCACGAACTTGCTGCCTTCGTATATGACACGCGAAGGGTCGGCCAGCAAAACCCGGACCTTTGCGTAACTCCGCGAGAGCACCATCTTCTTGACGGTCTCGAGAAACTGCGGCTGGTCATAGACTGACGGCTCGAGGTCCTGCGTGTACATGGTGAGCAGCCGGCGCGCCGCCAGCGCGACCTGCTGGGTTGCGCCGCGGACCTCGTCGAGCGTCGCGATGATCGAGCGCATTCCGGTCACGCTCTGCCGCTGGGTTTGCACCGCTGTTACTCCAGGGCGTGCTTCATCCTCACGTGGGAGACGCCCGCCTCGTCGAACACATCGCCCTCGACACGGAACCCGAGCTTCTCGTAGAAGGGCACGGCCTGCATTTGCGCATGCAGGTATGGCTCGCGGATGCCGCGGTGATAGGCCTCGTGGAGCAGCTGGCGCAGAATCAAGGTGCCGATGCCCCGGCCTCGCAGTTCGGCTTTTACCGCGATCCGGCCGATCTTACCGCCCGGATTAAGTCGCCCGGTGCCAACTGGTTCACGGTTCAGGGTGACCATGGCGTGACAGCTGACGGCATCTTCGTCGTCCCATTCGTCGGATTCGGCAAATCTCTGCTCGATAATGAAGACTTCACGACGGATCTTCTGCAGCGCCGGGCCGTCGGTACTCCAGGTCGTCAGCACACATTCCAGATCTTCCCCAGGCATTGCCGGCCGTCCTCAGACCGCCCTGGCCAGGGCTTCAGCCAGGCCTGTATAGGTGGCCGGAGTCAGTGATTCGAGCCCGCGCCGCGCGTTCTCCGGCAAGCCCAGTTTCGCGACAAAGGCATGAAGTTCGGCCGCATTGATCTGGCGCCCACGCGTGAACTCCCTGAGTTTCTCATAGGCACCGGCGACGCCATTGGCGCGCATGACCGTCTGGATCGCTTCCGCAAGCACCTCCCAGTGCGCATCGAGATCGGCGGCCATGCGCGAGCTGTCGGCCTCGATCCGGTCAAGACCGCGCAGCGCCGAACGCCAGGCCAGTGCGCTGTGCCCGAGCGCCGCGCCAAGATTCCTCATCACCGTCGAGTCACTGAGATCGCGCTGCCAGCGAGAGACCGGGAGTTTCTCGGAGAAGTGCCTCAGCATCGCATTCGCGAGGCCGGCATTGCCCTCGGCGTTCTCGAAGTCTATCGGGTTGACCTTGTGCGGCATCGTCGACGAGCCGGTTTCGCCGGCCACCGGCCGCTGGCGGAAATAACCGAGCGAGACATAGCCCCACAGGTCGCGGCACAGGTCGATCAGTACCGTGTCGGCACGCGCCAGCGCGTCACAGTACTCGGCGATCCAGTCATGCGGCTCGATCTGCGTCGTGTACTCGTTCGGGACGAGACCGAGACCCTCAACGAAGCGGCGCGATTCGGCGCGCCAGTCAATCTGCGGACCCGCGGCCTGGTGCGCATTGAAGTTGCCGACCGCGCCGTTGAACTTGCCGAGGTGCTCCACACGAGCGAGCGCCGCGCTCGCGCGGCGGAGCCGCATCACGAAATTCGCCGCCTCCTTGCCGAGTGTCGTCGGCGAGGCCGGCTGGCCATGCGTGCGCGACAGCATCCCGGTAGCCGCATATTGATGTGAGAGCCCGGCCAGCCTGTCGGCGACCTCGCCGATCAGCCGCAGCAGCACGCCACTGCGCGCGTCGGCGAGCATCATCGCGTAGCTCAGGTTATTGATGTCCTCGGACGTGCACGCGAAGTGCACGAATTCCAGCTGTGCCGGCGAGGCGCCGGACGCCGCGAGTTGCTCGCGCACGAAATATTCGACGGCCTTGACGTCGTGATTGGTCTCGCGCTCGATCTCCTTTACCCGCCGGAGGCCGGAATCTTCCACGCCCTTGGCAAGCGCATCGAGCCTGGATGACAGGCTGGCCGGCAGCGTGCCAAGCGCCGGAAAGTGGCCCGAGGCCGCGAGCTGGCGAAACCAGCAGGCTTCGACGCGCACGCGATAGCCGATCAATGCGGCTTCGCTGAACAGGGAGGCCAGGTCGGCGCACTTGTCGGCATAGCGCCCATCGAGCGGCGACAATGCGGTCAGGCGATGGTCGGTCATGGCGCGGGCCCGGATGATAGAATGCCCATGTTACCCGTGAGCGACCACGACCGCATCGAAAAGGACAGCCTCGGCGAAGTCCACGTCGCCGCGACCGCCCTTTGGGGCGCCCAGACGCAGCGCGCGCTCCAGAATTTCCGCATTGGCCGGTCTGCGATGCCCCCCGAGCTGGTCCGCGCGATTGGACTCGTCAAATGGGCGGCCGCGGAAACCAATGGCGAGCTCGGCGAGCTGCCGCAGCCGCTCGCGTCCGCGATCGCGGAAGCCGCGCTCGAGGTTGCCAGCGGACGCCATGCCGACCAGTTTCCGCTCGGGGTGATGCAGACGGGATCCGGCACCAGCACCCACATGAATGTCAACGAGGTAATCGCGCGCCTCGCGGGCGACAAGTCCGGCAAGCCGGTTCATCCGAACTATCACGTAAATCGCTGCCACAGCAGCAACGACGTGATCCCGACTGCAATCCACCTGGC
>JAQBHG010000091.1:0-6549 GCA_032127975.1 Steroidobacteraceae bacterium | reverse complement strand
GCGACTTCTGGGGGCGATCGGTTTCGACGTGGGTCGCGAAACTCCAGGGGCGTGCCGAGGTGCAGGCCTCCTCGTTAATCAGCTTGCAAACAACTAGTTGCCAACGACGACAACTACGCTCTGGCGGCTTAACCCCGCCTAACCTCCGACTGGCATGTGCCTGTGCATCCAGACCCGGGGGACGCGCTCACAGGATCGCGGAACCGGTGTGCTCCGGGCCGGAACCGCTAAAACGTTCCTGAGCTGGCTCCATGTTTTCCCCGCCCGCCGGGTAGCATGAAGCGAGATCAATAGGCGTGGACACGCACGTAGATCCTGTAGCGTAGGGCTTGCGGACGCGGGTTCGATTCCCGCCGCCTCCACCAATTACCAGGCTGCAACCGCTTCCGGTCGCGGTCCTGTGGTCCTGTTATCGGCCTGCCCACAGCCGCGGCGCCAGCGCCGCCCCCTGCAACCGGCATCTGTGATAGAAAGAATCAAAACTGCAGGGGGAACGGCCATGGATTTCGCAGCATTCTTCGCTTCTCTGCAGGATGCGCTTGCGCCGCAGGTGCTTTCGATCCTGGCCGCGCTTGGCATCCTCATCGTCGGCTGGCTGGTTGCAGTCGTATTGCGGGCCATCGTGCGCCGCAGTCTTGGTGCCGCCAGTCTGAACGACCGCATTGAGTCGACGCTGCGGTGCAAGGTCAACGCTGAATCGGGCATTGCGGCCGGCATTTTCTGGTTCATCATCCTGTTCACGCTGGTGGCGGTCTTCAACGCGCTGTCACTGCAGATGGTCTCGGCGCCGATCCAGAACATGGTCGACCAGATCCTCGGCTACCTGCCGAAGCTGCTGGCTGGCGCAGTCCTGTTCATCGTCGCCTGGCTGATCGCCACGGTCGCGAAAGCGCTGATAGGCCGCGCCCTGGCTGCCACCAAGCTGGACGAAAAGTTGACCAGCCAGGCCGGCATGGAACCGATGAGTCAGAACGTGGCGACGACACTGTTCTGGCTGGTGCTGCTGCTGTTTCTGCCCGCAATCGTCGGAGCCCTGGGTCTCGATGGCGTGCTGCGTCCACTGCAGGACATGGTCGACGAAATACTCGCCATGCTGCCAAACCTGTTCTCAGCCGTGATCATTGCGATCGTGGGCTGGCTGATCGCGGGGATCCTGCGCGGCCTGGTAACCAGCGCTCTGGGCGCCGCGGGCCTGGAAAAAATGGCGGGCCGAATCGGCATCAAGCCGACGGACGGCGTGGCATCGATTGTCGGTACCATCGTTTTCATCCTGGTCTTTTTCCCGGCACTGGTCGCGGCGCTCGACTCCCTGCAGATCACTGCGATCTCGGAGCCGGCCGCTGACCTGCTGGGGCAGTTTGTCCGCGCGATACCAGGCATCGTCGCGGCCGTGTTGATCCTGGGGATCACATTCTTTGTTGCCCGGATCTTTGCCGATCTGGTGACACGCCTCGCAGAGGCCGGTGGCCTCGACACGCTACCGGAGAAACTGGGGCTCAACGCAGTGCGCGTCAGCGGTCCGACGCCATCGAGACTGGCGGGGTCGCTGGTGATTTTCTTTGCGATGCTGTTCGCTGCGATCGAGGCTTCATCCAGACTCGAGCTTCATCAATTGTCGGATGCGCTGCGAACCTTTGTCTGGTTCGCCGGCGACGTGCTGCTGGGCGGCCTGATCCTGGTGGTCGGATTCTGGCTTGCCGGGCTCGCCTACGGCGCGATCCGGCAGACCAGTTCCGAATTCAGCGGGCTGCTGGCGCAAGTCGCGCGGATCGCGATCATCATGCTGGTGCTGGCCATGGGCCTCAGGGCCATGGGCATTGCCGACGACATCGTCAACATCGGCTTTGGCCTGACCTTTGGCGCGGTCGCCGTTGCCGTGGCTCTGGCATTCGGTCTGGGTGGCCGGGAAGCTGCCGGCAAGCAGCTCGATTACTGGCTGTCGAAACTGCGTCGCGACGGGCAATAAGGCGGGTCCTCCGGCTCGCAGCGGGTGGCCGCAGGACATTGGTCCGCTATGGCCGTCAGCCCGGGGCGCCACGCCGGCCGGTTACCTCGAAGAAATGACGCCGGCACAGCGACAGGTAGCGCTCGTTGCCGCCTACCTCCACCTGCGCGCCATCGCGCTCGACCTTGCCCTCGGCACCGACGCGTACGTTCATCGTGGCCTTGCGCCCGCAATGGCAGATCGTCTTCAGTTCCGACAATTCATCCGCGAGCGCCAGTAATCTTGCGCTGCCTGGAAACAGATCGGCGCGGAAATCCGTCCTGAGCCCGTAGCAAAGCACCGGGATTGACAGCCGGTCCACGACCACCGCCAGCTCCTCGACCTGGGCCGCCGTCAGGAACTGCGCTTCGTCGAGCAACACACAATTCACGGGCTGCCGCGCATGCTCGGCGGAAATCTGGGCCAGCAGATCGGTTTCCGGCTCGAAATGCAGGGCCTCGCTGGTGAGACCGATGCGCGAATGCACTTTGCCGCCGCCGCGCTGGTCAAGCTTCGCGGTATAGACCAGCACGCGCATGCCGCGCTCGCGGTAGTTGTGGCTCGATTGCAGCAGGGAGGTCGACTTCCCAGCGTTCATCGTCGAGTAATAGAAATACAGTTTGGCCAAGATTGTCTGCTGTCGGCTTCAGTAGGGCAAATTGATGTCGCGCAGTCGCTTGCTCAGGGGTGATGCTGCCCGGCAGCGTCATGATCCGCAAGCTGATAACTGACCAGGACGATGGACCCGGGCATCGGCGGACATTATGGTCCTGCGTTCACATCGGCTCCAGAGTCACGCATCATGTCCCTCATGCCGGAGTTGTCCCGCTGGTTCATCATCGTCAACCCCGTGTCCGGCGCCGGGCGGGCGCGGCGCCACTGGCCGCGGCTTGCCGCCGCGCTCGCCAGGCATGGCATCGAACATGAGTGCGCGGCAACGTCTCACGCGGGCCACGCAATCGAACTCGCGCAACAGGCTATCGCGCGCGGGCATCGCCGGCTGATGGCACTCGGCGGCGACGGATCATTCAACGAACTCGTCAATGGACTGGTTGCACACCAGGATGTGCCGCTCGAGAATCTGCTCGCGGCGGCGGCACCACTCGGCACCGGCAATGATTGGGCCCATGCAATGCAGGTGCCCGACGATCCGGACCAGCTCGCGGCCGCGATGGCGCGCGGCAGGAGCCGTCGCGTCGATCTCGGCATGGCGGAAGCCCCGGGGGCCGCCGGTCAATCGCCGCGGCGAATCGCGTTCCACAACAATGCTGGCGCGGGCATCAATGCGGAAGCACTGCGCCGCACGCCGCGCGGAGGTCCGCGCGCCCTCGCCTACCTGATCGGGCTTGCGCGCGTGTTGCTGCGCTTTCGTGCGCCACAATTCGAACTGGCAGTCGATGGCCAGCCGCGATCCGGGCGTTACCTGATTGCGATTGCCATGAATGGCCACTATTACGGTGGCGGCATGCGCCTGGCGCCCAGCGCCCAGATCGATGACGGATTCTTCGATCTGGTCATGATCGAGCCAATGTCGCTCGCTGCCGTGATCCGTCGCCTGCCGAGACTCTACAACGGCCGGCTGGAGGGCGATCCGGCCATCCACGTAATGCGCTGCCGAACCGCGACAATTCGCGCTGAACCAGCCTGCGGCATTGAGATCGACGGACAGGATTTCGGATCAACGCCGATCACGCTGAAATTGCTGCCCGGCGCGCTGAATGTCCTGGATTGCCGCGCGTCAGCGGAATGACGCGAGGATTTTCGGGAGCTTCGCCGCGCCAGGGCAGAGGCGTTCAAACGGCACGCCGTTGAGCGCGGCGTCCGGCGTGTTGTGCCGCGCGTGGAAATCGCGGCGCTTCTGGTCCACATAGATCAGGCCGGTCACATATTCGTTGCGCATCGCGCGTTGCTGCACGTAGCCGGCCGCCCGGGCGCGGTCGGTCGGGTCGTAGTCCGGGTCCAGCTTGCGAAGCACGATGCTGCTTCCATCGTGCATCGTCACCGGCAACGTCTCGCCCGGCGCATAGCTGACGCTGATCTCGCGCTGCGGGGCGACGTAATCGGCGGCAACCGGCGCATCCGAATGCTCGCGCACGTAGGCATAGCTCTTGGTCGAGCCCTCGTGGTCATTGAAGGTCACGCATGGCGACAGCACGTCGATTATCGCGAAGCCGCTGTGGGAAAGACCTGCCTTGATCAGCGGGACCAGCTGCTCCTTGTCGCCGGAAAAGCTGCGCGCGACGAATGAGGCGCCCAATGCGAGCGCCAGCAGCACCGGGTCGATCGGTTCCTGCTCATTGGCCTCGCCTTTCTTGGACTTCGAGCCGATATCTGCCGATGCCGAGAACTGGCCTTTGGTGAGTCCGTAGACACCGTTGTTCTCGAGGATGTAGACCATGTCGAGGTTGCGCCGGATCACGTGTGCGAGCTGGCCGACGCCGATGGACAGGGAATCGCCATCGCCCGATACACCGATGTAGCGCAGGTTCCGGTTGGCGGCATTCGCGCCGGTTGCGATGGATGGCATGCGGCCGTGCACCGCATTGAAGCCATGCGCACCCGCGACGAAATAGGCGGTCGTCTTTGACGAGCAGCCGATGCCCGAGAGCTTGACGACACTCTGCGGCGGCAGCGCCATTTCGTAGGCGGCCTGCACGATGGCGGCCGTCACCGAATCGTGGCCGCAACCCGCGCATAGCGTGGACATGGCGCCCTCGTAGTCGCGCCGGTTCAGGCCCAGCTCATTCTGCGGCAGGCCCGGATTTGCGACCTTTGGCTTGGAGATGAAACTCATGCCGCTACTCCCTTGGCAAGCGCCGAATTGACGCCATCCACGATGCATCTTGCCGGCATCGGAAGCCCGTTGTAATGCAGGATGGAACGCAGCTTCTGCTTGTCCACCGCCGTTTCGAGCGTCAGCAGCGAGCGCAGTTGCGCGTCGCGATTCTGCTCGACCACGAAGATGGTCTGGTGCGCCGCCAGGAATTCCTCGACCTCTGCACCAAACGGGAATGCGCGCACGCGCATGTAGTCGATCACCGTACCCGAACGGCGCAGGCTCGCAAGCGCCTCGCGTACCGGTGCGTCGCAGGAACCGAGGCTCACGATGGCTGCCTGGGCGCCACGGGCCTCGATGGTCGCCGGCGGTACGAGCCGCGCCGCGGTGCCGAACTTGCGCACCAGGCGATCCATGACCTCCTGGTATTCCGCGGCATCCTCCGTGTACACGCCGTAGCTGTTGTGACCTGAGCCGCGCGTGAAGTAAGCGGCTTTCGGGCTTACGCCGGGCAGCGTGCGGTACGGGATGCCGTCACCGTCGGAGTCGAGGTAACGGTGAAACTTCCCGAGCCCTGCAATCTGCTCGTCGCTCAGCATCTTGCCGCGGTCGGGCCGGTAATTGTCGTCCCACTTGAAATCGGGCGCCATCCAGTCGTTCATGCCGATATCGAGGTCGAGCAGCACGAATACGGGTGTCTGAAGCCGCTCCGCCAGGTCGAATGCCTGCACGGCCATGTGGAAGCATTCTTCCGGCGAATCCGGAAACAGCAACACGTGGCGCGTGTCGCCATGAGACGCATAAGCGCAGGCCAGCAGGTCGCATTGCTGCGTGCGCGTCGGCATTCCGGTCGAAGGTCCCACGCGCTGCACATCGAATATGACGGCCGGCACTTCCGCGTAATAAGCGAGGCCGATGAACTCCTCCATCAGCGAGATGCCGGGACCGCTGGTGGGCGTGAATGCGCGAACGCCATTCCACGAGGCCCCGATCACGACACCGATCGCGGCAAGCTCGTCCTCGGCCTGCACAATCAGGTAATCGTTCTTACCGGTCTTCGGATCCACCCGATGGCGCGCGCACAGTGACCGGAACGCATCCATCAATGAAGTGGATGGCGTGATTGGATACCAGGCACCGACAGTCGCGCCGGCATAGAGGCATCCGAGCGCCGCGGCCGTGTTTCCGTCGATCATGATGTGACCGGCAGTGGCATTCATGCGCTCGATTCGCGTTGCAAGCGGACAGTCGAAATTCTCCTTCGCGTAGCGATAGCCGATCTCGATCGCCTTCATGTTCGATTCGACAAGCGTCGGCTTCTTCGCGAAGGTCTCGGCCAGCAGCGCGCGAATGACCTCGAGGTCGAGATCGATGAGCGCCGCGAGCGTACCCGCATACATGACGTTCTTCATCAGTGTGCGGGCCCGCGCGCCCTCGAAGTTGTCGTTGCAGAGCTGCGCAAACGGCACGCCGCAGGTCCTGATGTCGTCGCGTGCCAAGAGCGTGTTGCTTGGCCAGGTCGAGTCGTAGACCAGGCAGCCACCGGCGCTGACCTCGCGCACGTCGCGCGAATAGGTCTCGGCGTTCATCGCCACCATGATGTCCACCCGCCCCGAGCGTGCTCGCCAGCCCTCGCGTGTCACGCGGATCTCGTACCAGGTCGGCAGACCCTGGATATTCGACGGGAAAAAGTTCTTGCCCACGACCGGCACGCCCATCCGGAAGATCGCTTTCATGACCATCGCGTTCGCGCTGGTGGATCCCGAGCCGTTCACGTTTGCGAACTTGA
>JAQBHG010000090.1:0-7332 GCA_032127975.1 Steroidobacteraceae bacterium | reverse complement strand
CCGCGATACTGGCTGACCTGGCTGGGTCTTGGTTGCCTGCGCGCGATCGAGCCGCTGCCTTACACATGGCAGTTGCACATCGGCCGGTTGCTCGGCCGCGTAATCCGGCTGCTGCCGCTCTCCTATGTCCGGATAGCGCGGCGCAATATCCAGATCTGCCTGCCCGAACTCACACCCGATGAGCAAGCTGCGCTTCTGAAGCGGCACTTCGAAAGTCTCGGCATCGGTCTTTGCGAGACGGCGATCACCTGGTGGAGCCCTGATGAACGCGTGCGCTCGCTGACGCAGGTCGAGGGACTGGAGCATTTGCAGCACGCGCTGGCGAGAGGTCGTGGCGCCATCCTGGTCGGCGGGCACTTCACGACCATTGAAATTGGCACCCGCATCCTGAACACGATCGTGCCGGTCAACGTGCTGTTCCGCCCGACCAGGAACGAAGTCCTGTCGACAGTCATGAAGAAAAGGATCGAGGGCCAGGCGCAGCGTGCGATCCAGAACGACGACATCCGCACGCTGGTGCGGGCATTGAAAGAAAATGGCGCCGTCTGGTACGCACCCGACCAGAGTTATCGTAACAAGGGCGCGGCCATGCTGCCGTTCTTCGGCACGCCGGCTGCCACTGCGACGGCGACTTCGCGCCTTGCCCGCATGACCGGCGCTGCCGTCTTGACGTATTTCCCGCAACGCTTGCCCGGTGCGCAGGGTTATCGGGTCTTCATCGGGCCGGAGCTCGAGAATTTTCCGAGTGACGACCCGATTGCTGACACCGCGCGATTCGGTGCTCTGCTCGAGGCGCAGATACGCCACCATCCGGAGCAGTATCTGTGGATGCACCGCCGCTTCAAGGGACTTTCGCCGGATTATCCGGACTATTACGGGCGCGATACAAGGCGTCGGCGCGCCTGATCATCCCGCCTGTGGATGGAGCCGCCGCCAGCGTTCAGCGAACAGGAAATAAAGTGCCGGGCCAAAAGCGAACAGCATCACCGAGATTCCCATCGTCAGGCCGATGAAGGTCATGAACCCGGCGCAGCAATAGTCCCGATAGCGCGCAACGATGTGCGTGGGCACCGCAATCAGCAGTTCGAGAATGCTGCCCCGGAACAACAGGCGACACTGCCTGGCGACGAAGTCGCGCGGCGCCTCCACTTTCGCGGCCCTGCCGAACACGAACGCCCAGATTCCCCAGGTCGCGAGCCCGGCCGCAACGCCGCTCCAGCCGATCCAGTCGTTGTCGGCCTCTCTTTCTCCCCTGTATACGAATTCGTCGATGGCGACGAACGCGGCCGTCACGAGGATGCCCATCATCAGCCCGGCGACCAGGATCGTCGGCCAGATGGCACTGCGTGTGACCGGCCGGCGGCTGGCCACCCGCACCGGCACTGACAGCAGGGCGAGCTGGCAAGCGACCATGACGATGACCCAGATCCAGTAAGGCGCCTCGGCATAGACCCTCAATGCCTGGTCGAGCGGCGAATCGACTGAAAGCTCGGATCCGAAGGCCGCCAGCAGGACCGGCACGGTCAACGCAATCAGGATTACGAGGTAGAGCGCAGCGACGAGCAAGGCCCAGCGTTTCATGGAGCCTCAGCGATCAGTTGTTGTCGTAAGGGTTGAATCCACCGAACTTGTCCTTCTTGCCGGTCTTCGGCTTCTCATATTCGACTTTACCGCCCGGCTTCATGACCTTGCGAAGGATCTGCGTGCTCACCAGGGAAAGCTCGTCGGTCGCCTGCTTCACTTTGTCGACGATGGGCGCTGCGCTAGCATCCGCGACACGCGCGGGTGGCGGCCACACATCGGCGCCCTCGAGCGCCGCCCGCAGGTCATCCTTGCTGACGATTTGAAAGACGCCGGTCGCCGTGTCCTTCGCAAGCACGCCGTCCTTCCTGCCCCTGGCCAGCCGGCGTATTTCGCCATGGGTCTTGCCATCGTCCGACTTCAGGATCTTTTCCAGCGCCGTGGTGGACACCAGTTCGAGTTCCACGCTTTCGACCTTGCCGACCCAGACCGTGCGGCCACGATCGTCGGTTGCGACCTTCGCAGGCCTGCGGATGATGACGGTCTTGACGAAGTCCTGGGTCACGGCTGGAGATTTTGGACCAATCCGGGTATTAAGTCGAAGTCCTGGCAAGTGCGCTGCGCCCGACGTCGAGGGAGAGCTTTCACGCGCCGGGCAGGCGCAACTCCAGTAACTCCAGATCGTCGCTGTGCGAAGCAAGCACACAATCCAATCCGGCGGGCACGACGAGACTGTCACCCCGGTCCAGGCGCAATTGTTCAGGCGCGGCACCCTGCAGCACCAGGCTGCCGGCAAGCAGGTACACGAACAGGAATTCACCGTCGTTTCTCCACGCCTGTGCGAGAGAACCCGTACCCGCCGCATGAACCACCCTTGCGCTCGCAAGGCCGGCGGTCGCCTCGGCAAGCCCGAGGTCCCTGCATCCACTGCGCTGTGCCTGCAACGTTGCAGCAGTGGCAACGTGGCGCACGAAGCGTTGCCCGCCGAAGTCGCGATCGGGGCGCACGATGTCCGTGGGCAACTCGAGTTCATGATCAAGGAATGTGTGGTGCTCGGCCGGGCAGGTGACCTCGATCACCTCGAGTCCTGCTGAACTTTCCAGTACGCGATGATGAATGCGTGGTGGCTGGAGCACGCAGTCGCCGGCCGCGAGGACGAACGGTTGTCCCTGGTCCTCATAAACGACGCGCACCCATCCCTTCGCGCAGTAGATCATCTGGAAGCGCACGTTGTGAAAGTGCACGTGATCGGACACCGGGCCGCCCTCGCGAATCTGGATCAGCGACGCGATGAAGCGTCCGCCCAGGCGGCCGGGAATCAAGTCGCGGTAGCGCATGCCTGCCCTGCCTCTGACCCAGCTGGCGCCGGCGGCGCGGCTGACGACGAGTTCCTGCCGACCGGGGGGAATGACAAGCGCCGGCGATCTCTCTGCCAGTTCGATGCGCGTGCCATTGGGTGCACGGAGTTCACTGGCGCCCTGTCCGAGGGAGAGAGGGTCGTCGCACAGGAGGCGCAGCGTGACCGGCGACTCGGTGTCCCCGCGCCGCAACGCGATTCGCAGTCCGTGACCCGAGATCAACGCCGTGCGCGGATCATCAGCGGGGGAGATGCGGTCGAGCCGGAAGCCGAGCCGTCCGATGAAGAAGTCCAGGGTCGGCTGCAGTTCGGCGCAGGGGAGCACGACCTCCGCGTTGCGGATCGATTCAGCCGGCTTGTCGTCTGCACTGCCTTGATGCACGGCGCTGAGTTTAAGCGATGGGCCGTTCGAATCCCGCGCACTTCGCCTAGACTTGCCAGCCGTGGACGCGTCGAAGCAATCCGGCCCCGGTCTGAGGCGCGACCTGGGGACGCTTGAGTCCTATGCCATCCTGATCGGCATCCTCGTCGGCGCGGGCATTTTTCGGGTCACGTCCGATGCCACGGCGGCCACCGGCCCGAGCGTGATCCTGGCGCACCTGGTACTCGCGCCTATCGTGCTTGCCTCGTCGGTGGCCTACCTGGTTTTCCTGTCGACTCCGCTCGGGCTGCTGCCGGGCGGGGAGATCCTGCACATCGAGAACACGCTGGCAAGCAGGCGACTCACCTTCCTCGCGGCCTGGCTGAAGCTCATCTCCTACCTGGGCGCTGGTGCCTATCTGGCGGATGCGCTGGCGGTCAACCTGCTCGAGTTGTTCGCCCCCGGCTGGAAACACGGCGCCGCGGCGGCGCGACTCCTGGCCCTGGGCACCCTGGTCCTGTTCTTTGCGGTGCACGTCGTCGGCGTGCGCTGGGTCGGGCGCCTGCAACTCGCCATGTGCCTGATACTCGCAGTCTCGCTGGCGATCCTGATTATCCCGGGACTGTTTGCCATCGAGCCGGCCAACTACCGGCCCTTCTTCACCCACGGTGCAGCGGGCTTTGGTTCTGCGCTCCCGCCGCTTTTCTTTGCATACGCCGGCTTCGAAGCCCTGTCACAGGCCGCGGGCGAGGTGCGCGACAGCCGTACCCGGTTGCCGCGCGTCTTCGTGTTCGGCATCCTGGTCACCACGGCGATTTTCGTGGCCATGTCCGTCGTCGCTTTCGGCGTCCTGCCCGCGTCCGAACTGGGGGCAAGCGGTGTGCCGATGTCGAGGGCTGCCGCAACCTATCTTCCGTTCGGTGCCACGGCGCTCGTGACACTGGGCGCCGTGATGGCCGTCGCGACGTCGCTCAATGCGACCATGCTGGTGCCGGCGCGGCTGGCCTGGCTCATGGCATGCGAAGGACACATGCCGGCTGCATTCGCGCGATTGCACGCGACCGCCCGTACGCCGGTCTTCGGGCTGTCGGTCAGCTTCGTCATCATGGCCGCGCTGCTGCTCTCGGGACGCATGGGCCTCGCGCTCGGGATTTCAGTCGTGGCGTTGATGCTGCTCTACGCCCTGCACAGTGTGGCGCTGATCCTGCTCCCGCGCCGCAATCCGGCTCTCTATGATCAGGTCACCATTCGTATCCCGCGTTGGCTGCAACTCGCTGCCGCCTGGATCTCGGTTCTCGCGTTGGGAATCCTCGTGGTGCTGAACTTCGAGGGCGATCTGCGGCACATGCTCGTGACGTCATTCGTGGGCCGGCTGCAGGAATTCGACCTGACCAGCCTGGAACTGCTGCTGGCCTGGGTGGCGCTGGGCCTGCTGCTGTTCCGGTGGAGCGGACAGCGTCAAAACACCTGACTGCGTTACGATAATCCATGGTGGATTCAAGCAGACATGACAAGCGGCACGGACCCAGAGCGTCGAGCGCGGAGTTCGCGCACTACGACCAGGTCCCGAAGCCCGACTACCACCTGGCCGAGGCTGCCGACGGGCCGGAGTCCTTCGATGAGAACTTTGCCATCGCCAGCTGCGACATCGGTCGCTGCCTGCACGGCAGCCCGCGGGACCGTGATGCTTTCGCGCAGGAGCTGGGCGAAGCCATGCGAAACATCGGCTTCGTGATCCTGGAGGGGCACGGGGTCGGCGCGCGCTGCTTCGACGAGGCCGCAGGCTGGGTCGAGGAATTGTTCACCATGACTTCGCTTGAGCAGAAGTTGGACTTTCGCGCTGCGCGCCACGGGGCGGTCAGCGAGGGCTACTTTCCGATCAAGGAGACAAGCGGCATTCACCCGGATCTGGTCGAGGGCTGGGTGTTCGGGCGACGCGCGTTCAATCTGGATGGCGACCCCGCGTTCGACGCGCGGATGTACTGGCCACGGCCCGAATTCGAGGCGCAATTCCGGCGCCTGATACTGGCCGAATTGCCGCTCTTCCTGCCCATCATGCAGAGCATCCTGCGCTTCCTGGGATGCGATCCACACTTGTATGACGCGCGCCTCGCAAATCCGGATTTCGGTCAGCGACTCAATTACTACCCGCCGGTGCAGCGCGCGGACGCGCAAAGCGGCGCCGGGCGGCTGCTGGCGCACGAAGACGTCGACCTGTTCACGCTGCTGCCCGCGCCGGCGGTCGAGGGCCTGCAGGTATTGAATGCCAATGGCAAGTGGGTTCGCCTCCATGCCCCGCCCGGCACGATCGTGCTCAACACAGGCGATTATCTGCAGAGGATCACGAACGATCTGCTGCCCTCGACGACGCACCGCGTGAGCCCGCCGCGCGACCCGGAACTGGCAGCGCGGCCGCGGGCCAGCTTTCCGCTGGCCGCCTACCTGAAGCCGGACGAGATTCTCGAGGTGCTGCCCTGCCTCCCGAATCCGAAATACGAACCGATCCGCGTCATCACCTTCCACACGCGCACGACGGCCAAGTTTTATGGGGACGCCTACGCGGTCGAATCGCCCGTGGAATAATGATCTGCCTGACGGAGAGTTGGCCCGTCGGTCCTCAGCTGGAATCGGTGGTGCCGTGCCTTCACAAGATGAGGTGTCAAATGGCGGGACTTGCGCTGGCGGTGGCTCTGACGATTCTCGGGTCAGCGGGCGGATGCGCCGAGGTTTTCGGCGAGGCCAGTCCGGCCGCATTGGATGAAAGCTTTCAACTGAGGGTCGGCCAGTCGACGGTCGTCGAGCCGGAAGCGCTGGAGATCGGATTCGAGGCCGTTTCCGGTGACTCGCGATGCGCGAAGGGCGAAGTCTGCATCTGGGAGGGCGATGCGACCGTGCTCATCTGGATAAAGGGCGCGGCGGATGCGAGAGTCGAGCGCGAGCTCCACACGTCGTCAAAGGGGCCGGGCGCTGCGGACTACGAAAGCTGGAGCATCCGCCTCGTGACCCTCGCTCCCTATCCGATTACCGGGCGCAGTATTCCTCAGGCGGAATACGTCGTGACCCTCGAAATGACCCGCGGCTCATCTGCTGACAGCGCGATCCAGTAGCGGGAAAAATAATCCCCAAGAAAAAGGGGCGCCCTTGCGGGCGCCCCGAGTAGAGCTTCGGCGCCGGGTTCAGCCCCGGTTCGCGTCGGTCAGTGGCACCGATAGACCATTACGTCGTCGACGTACCATCCGAACAAACCGCTGCAACCGTCGTTCCCGATGTCGAACCGCAGCTGGACCTTGTCCTTCGGCTTTGCATACGGCGCGAGGTTGACGATCGAGCGGCCCCAGGTACCGTTCACGGACCCGCCATCGCTACCGGTGAAAGCCGGCTGGCCTGCGATCGGGTTGGAGTTGCCCTGGCCTGCGGTGAACAGCGTCGCGTTGTACGGGTTGTAGACGAAGTCGGCCGCCTGGACGACCTGCCACGGCCCGCCATTGACACTGATTTTCAGGTTGCCGCCATCCCAACCTGCCTCTGTCGCTATCCAATGATCGAAAGTCAGCCAGACTTCCGCCACCGAAGCAGGGACAGTGATCTTCGGGCTATCCAGGTGCAGGACCGCAGTTTCATCGCCGCCTGGGACGCAGGTGCCGATATTGGGGTCTGCTCCAAAAAAGGCCTTGCCCACGCGGCCGTCGGGAAGACCGGATACAACCGTCCAGTCGCGCGGCGTGAAGTCGGGGGTCGTCCCGTCGCGGCTGACACTCCAGCGCGCGCTCGAGGAGTTACCCGCATCAAAGCTGTCGTGGAACAGCTGTGTCGCCTTGCCGCCATTCGCGCAGAGCGCCGGCGGATTCTGGGCGAGCAGCGGCTGGAAGCCACACTGCGTCGGCGGCGTCCTCATCTCGACTGCGAGGAGCGCCTTGGCGACGTTGGCGCAGTCCGACGCCGAGATGATTTCGCCCGACGGGGCCCCGGTCGTCAGCGACGCCAAATTCGCGCCGGTCAGGTCGGAGCATGACTGCTCCAGCGCATCGGCGTGATCCGCGAAGTCGGTACCCGGCCCCTGGTAGGCGAGCTTGGCCCGGAAGTAGACGTGGGC
>JAQBHG010000089.1:0-30696 GCA_032127975.1 Steroidobacteraceae bacterium | reverse complement strand
CTTTCGTTTCTTCCATCATCGAAACGGGCAGCGCCAAACCCGATCAGATGGCTGCGGTGCGCGCACGGCTGAAAGAGCTGAAGCTGGAGCCGTACGATTGCCTTTCGCCGGCACTGATGGACCTCATTGCCACTCACACTGCCAAGGCGAAGGGCGTACTCCAGGCCTAGTGAGCGAAACCATCAGCCGGCACGGCGCCTTCGGCGGCGCCGTCAGCTTTCATCGCCATGACGCCGCCGAAACGGACTGCGCGATGCGCTTCGCCGTGTTTCTGCCGCCGCAGGCAGCGCATGGCAGGGTGCCTGTGCTCTATTACCTTGCCGGTCTCACCTGTACCGAAGAGACCTTCATGATCAAGGCAGGCGCCCAGCGGGTGGCGGCGGAGCTTGGCCTTGCGATCGTTGCGCCTGACACGAGCCCCCGCGGCGTGCCGCTTGCCGGCGACAGCGAGAACTGGGACTTCGGGATCGGCGCGGGCTTCTACGTTGATGCCACGACGGAGCCCTGGTCGCGCCATTACCGGATGTATTCCTATGTCACGCGGGAACTACCCGCGCTGGTCGCCGCGAACTTCCCGGTCGACCCGCGTCGCCAGGGCATCTTCGGGCATTCGATGGGCGGCCACGGGGCGCTCACGATCGCACTCAGGAACCCCGATCAATACCGTTCTGTTTCCGCCTTCGCGCCGATTGCTGCACCCATGCAATGTCCCTGGGGGCGGAAGGCCTTCACGGGCTATCTCGGTCAGCGGCGGGACGACTGGCGCGCCCACGATGCGAGCGAACTGATTCGCGGGCTCAAGTCGGTCTCCGGCCGGCCGCCGCTGCTGGTGGACCAGGGGCTGGCGGACCCTTTCCTGGAAGAGCAGTTGTTGCCCGAGCAGCTGGAGCGTGCCTGTGCCGAGAGTGGCTATCCGCTGACGCTGCGACGCCATGCCGGCTACGATCACGGTTACTACTTCATCTCGAGCTTCATCGAGGATCACCTGCGCCATCACGCGCAATCACTGCAGTCCTGAGGGCAGGCGCCGGCTGGATTTCGCGGGGTTCGACACCCGGTGCGAAGCGCCGGTGATGTTCTGCGGAAAGCGCTGCTGCCACCTCCGGCAGTGGCCGGTAGTGTTCGACGAACTCCGCCGGCATGCGCTTGGGCCTGCCGCTGTCGAGATCCACGCAGACGTAGTGGATCAGGCCGCGCAGCAAAGTCTTGTCATCCGCAGGCCGGCGGACCTGGAAACGGCGGTCCACGCGCAGCCGTGCATCCTCGAATACGAGCCAGGTGCCAACCTCGAGTGCATCGAGGGCGAAGGTCGGCGCGAGGTAGTGCAACTGGCTGCGCCAGACCACCATGCCGCGCCTGCTGGTCACGCAATGCGCCGGTGTCACGCCGAGGGCTGAGGAATGGGCCCAGGCCGTTTCGTCCAGCCAGCGCAGGTAGACCGAATTGTTGACATGCCCGTAGGCATCGATGTCCGCAGACTGTGCGGACACGCGATGGATGAATGGCGAGGGCAGGTCCCAGGCCGGCGTCACCGGTAGAGGATCCTCACGATGGCGCGGAACATCCGGCCGTAGGGCGGCATCAGGAATCGCGAACCGCTCAGGCGCCCGTCGTAGAACACGGGCTTCTGCTTCGAGAAGGTGTCGAAGCCCGCCTTGCCGTGGTAATGACCCATGCCGCTGGGGCCAACTCCGCCGAAGGGCAGGTCTTCCTGGATCACGTGGAAGGCCGTGTTGTTGACCGTGACGCCGCCGGAGATTGTCTGCGTCAGGACCTTGTGGAGCGCCGCACCACGTGCGCCGAAGTAATAGAGAGCGAGTGGCCGCGGCCTTGCATTGACATAGGCAATTGCATCGTCGATCGATCCGTAGGTGACGATCGGCAGCAGGGGTCCAAAAATTTCCTCCTGCATCACGCGCATTTCGTCGCGGACGCCGGTCACTGCCAGGGGCGTCATGCGCCGGCGCTCCGCGTCGGTCGGATCCGGATGCAGCGCATGCAATGTTGCGCCCTGGGAGCGCGCATCCTCGACGCTGGCGGCGAGACGCCGGAACTGGCGATCGTTGATGATCGACGTGTACTGCGGATTGGTCGCAAGCGTCGGGTAGAACTCCCGCGTCGCGGCGCGGCAGGCGTCGAGGAAACGGTCGAGATCCGGCTTCGGCACCAGCACATAGTCCGGTGCGACACAGGTCTGGCCGGCGTTGATCAGCTTGCCGTACATGATGCGGCGCGCCGCCTCGGCGATGTCGAACCCATCCGCGACGATCACCGGCGACTTGCCGCCCAGTTCGAGTGTTACCGGCGTCAGGTTCGCGCTGGCGGCCTTCATGACCTCGCGTCCGATCTGGGTCGAACCCGTGAACAGCAGGTGATCGAATGGCAGTGCGGCGAATGCGCGCGCGACGCCTGCATCGCCATTGACGGCCATGACTTCGTCGGAAGCAAAGTTGGCGGCGATCAGCGACTCGAACAGCGTGCCAAAGCGCGGTGTGTGTTCCGACATCTTGAGCATGACGCGATTGCCGGCGGCGAGCGCAGCCGTCAGCGGCGATGCCGCCAGGTACAACGGATAATTCCACGGCACGATGATGCCGACGGCACCGAGTGGCTGGCGCATCAGTCGGGCGCTGCCCGGCAGGCTCCACCAGGCGACACTGCGCCGCTCCGTCCGCATCCAGCGGCGCAGGCGTCGGCGGGCGTACGCGATGCCTTCGACGCTCGTAAATAACTCGAAGAGCAGGGTTTCCTGCTGCGCACGATTGCCGAAATCGGCGCTTATGGCGTCGCGTATCGCTGCTTCGTTGTCGCGCAACATGCGCCGCAGCCGGTCGAGGCGATCGCGTCGCGTCGCGACGGATGGAAACGGCTCGGCGTCAAAGGCGCGGCGTTGCTGCGTAAACGCCTGCGACAACTGGGCCGGATGGGCGGCGAGCCGGGTGGGATCGTGTGCCGTGGCCATGCAGGGTATTCTAAGCGGATAATTGCACCCCGTGCCGCCGGCTGTTCCGGGGCCGGCAAGCTGGTCGCCACGCGGGTGGCTGAGGGAGGACTGGTGAAGATAGGTTGTCCGAAGGAGATCAAGGTTCACGAGTACCGGGTCGGTCTGGTCCCGGCGGGTGTCCGCGAGTTGGTTGCTGCCGGTCACCAGGTGTTGATCGAGACCGGTGCAGGCGCAGGAATCGGCATCAGCGACGACGCCTATCGCGCGGCGGGGGCAAGCGTGCAGCCGGATGCCAAATCGGTTTTTGACGCCGCCGAACTGATCGTCAAGGTCAAGGAGCCGCAACTGCCGGAATGCAGGATGCTGCGGCGCGGACAGGTGTTGTTCACCTACCTGCATCTCGCGGCAGATGCTGCGCAGGCGCAGGCACTGGTGGCATCCGGCGCGACGGCGATAGCCTATGAAACGGTGACCGTCCCGGACCGCTCGCTGCCGCTCCTGACCCCGATGAGTGAAGTGGCCGGCCGGATGTCCATCCAGGTGGGCGCGACGGCGCTGCAAAAGGCGAACGGAGGCTTCGGCGTGCTGCTGGGCGGCGTGCCGGGCGTGGCGCCCGCGCGGGTCGTGATCCTGGGCGGCGGTGTCGCCGGCACGAATGCAGCACAGATGGCCGTGGGTCTCGGCGCGCGTGTCACGATCGTGGACCGATCGCTGCGCAGGCTGCGGGAACTGGACGCGCAGTTCGGCAATACGATCGAGACGGCGTATTCAACGACAGAGTCCATCGAGCGCCTCGTGACCCAGGCCGATCTTGTGATCGGCGCAGTGCTGGTGACAGGAGCCGCGGCGCCCAGGCTCGTCACACGGGACATGGTGCGCCGGATGGAAAAGGGCGCAGTGCTCGTGGACATTTCGATCGACCAGGGCGGCTGTTTCGAGACCAGCAAGCCGACGACTCACGCGGACCCGACCTACGTGGTCGACGGCGTCGTGCATTACTGCGTGACCAACATGCCTGGAGCCGTTCCGCGCACCTCGACATTCGCACTGACCAACGCGACGCTGCCTTATGCGCGCGCGCTTGCCGACAAGGGCTGGCGCAAGGCGCTTGAGCGCGACGCAGGCTTTGCCGCAGGTCTCAATGTCCACGACGGGGCGATTACGCACGAGGCCGTCGCACGTGCCCTCGGCATGAGCTACCGGCCGCTGGCCTAGGCAGTCGAATCAGAAGCCGGAATCGGGAATTGTGAGCGCCGTGTCGTCCAGCGATCCAAGCAGGGCGAGCACTGGCTGGATGCGCGGCAGCTCGTAGCGGAAGAAAAACCTGCAGGCCGCGAGCTTGCCCGCGTAGAAATCACGATCGGCGGGGACGGTCTGGGCGCGCGTCGCCGCCAGTCCCTGGGCAAGCCAGCGCCAGGCGACGACAATATGACCCAGGCTGTCCAGATAGAGCGTCGCGTTTGCGAGGGCGCGTTCGGGATCCTTCGTCATGGCGCCGGCCAGGATCTCCGTGGTCTTGCCGATTTCCGCAAGCGCTGCTGCGAGCGCCATCGCATGTTCCGCAAGCCGCGCGTCAGCACGCGCCAGCTCGATCGTTTCGGTGATCCGTCCAGCCAATGCGCGCAGCGCAACTCCGCCCTGCAGCGAAACCTTGCGGCCCAGCAGATCGAGGCCATGGATCCCGTGCGTACCCTCGTGGATGTGATTCAGGCGATTGTCGCGATACAGGCGTTCGACAGGATAGTCGCGCGTGTAGCCATATCCGCCCAGGACCTGGATCGCGAGCTTGTTGGCCTCGAGGCAGAATTCCGCCGGCCAGGACTTCGCGATCGGCGTCAGTAATTCCAGCAGCTGGTGCAGGCTCTCCCTCACGGCAGCGTCGGTTGCGCAGCGTTCCTCGTCACTGAGACGCGCGCAATAAAGCACCAGGGCGAGGCCACCTTCGACCCAGCACTTCTGGGCCAGCAGCATCCTGCGCACATCGCCGTGACGCAGGATCGGCACCGGCGGTGCTTTTGGGTCCCTGGCGCCGACCGGCCGGCCCTGGGGACGTTCGCGTGCATAGGCGAGCGCATGCACGTAACCGGCATAGCCCAGAGCGACGGCATTCATGCCGACACCGATGCGCGCGGCATTCATCATCTGGAACATGTATTCAAGGCCGTGATGCGGCAATCCAACGAGTTCAGCCCGGCAGCGGCCTTGCTCGCCGAATGACAGCACGCAGTTGACCGTGCCGCGCCAGCCCATCTTGTGATTGATGCCTGCCAGACGCACATCGTTATCGGAGCCCACCGTGCCGTCATCGTTGATGCGATTGCGCGGCACGGCGAACAAGGAAATGCCGCGCACCCCCGGCGGCCCACCGGGAATCCTGGCGAGCACCAGGTGAACGATGGTCTCGGCGAGCTCGTGATCGCCACCGGAAATCCACATCTTGTTGCCGGTCAGCAGATAGCTGCCGTCGTCCTGGCGAATTGCCTGGCAGCGGATGTCGGTCAACGATGAGCCCGCGTGTGGCTCCGAAAGGCACATAGTCCCGGTGAAGCGTCCGGCCAGCATCGGGCGCGCGAGTCGTTCGCGCTGGCCGGGGCTGCCGAAGCTGATCAGCAGGTTCGCGGCGCCGGCGGTCAATGTCGCATAGGAGAGGAACGCGACATTTGCGCTTCCAAATACGGCCGACGTCGCTTTCGTGATCAGCAGCGGCAGCTGCATTCCCCCATCCTCGGCGTCGAAGCTCGCGGCCGTGAACGACGCCTCGTTGTAGGCGGTGATTGCCTGTTTCGTTTCCGGGATCATCCAGACCCGTCCGTCGACCATGCGTGGTTCCTCGACATCACAGGCAGCAGCGAATGGCTCAAAGCGTTCCTCGGCAATCCGGTAGGTGCTGTCGATCACGCCATCAAATACCTGGCGGTCATGTTCGGAAAAACGTGGCAGCCGGCACAACCCCACGGCATCCAGGACTTCAAAGACCTGAAAGTCGAGGTCGCGGCGCGGTATTGTCATGACGGGGCCCGGCAGAGGCGCAGTGGCGCGCCATGCCGATTGTAGCGAGCAGCGACTTTGGCAGCCCGCCGGAATGCTAGGATTTGGGCGCCGAACAGGGCGGCCCGCCGGGGGGATCTCAGTTTGTCCGACGACGTCTTTGACTTGAGTGGCCGGGTGGCGCTTGTGACCGGCGCGAGCCGCGGTATCGGCCGCGCCATCGCGATGATTCTGGCCCGGCATGGCGCCGTGGTCGTGGTCAGCAGCCGGAAGATCGAGGGATGCGAAACGGTCGCCGGCGAAATCCGCGCGGCCGGCGGGAAGGCCACGGCCATTGCCTGCCACATTGGTGATGTCGGGCAGATTTCCTCCGCGTTTCGCGAGATCGACGCGCGCCATGGGCGCATCGACATCCTCGTCAACAACGCCGCCACCAATCCCTACTTCGGTCCCGCCGTGGACATGGAAATGGCCGCTTTCCAGAAGACGGTGGACGTCAATATCCGCGGATTCTTCTGCGCGTCGATCGAAGCGGGTCGCCGCATGATCGCGCAGGGCAGGGGTGCGATAGTCAGTGTTGCCTCCGTGAATGCGTTCCGGCCGATGAACGGCCAGGCCGTCTATTCGATGACCAAGGCGGCGATTGTCAACATGACCCAGGGTCTTGCCAGGGAATGGGGCCGCCAGGGCGTGCGTGTGAATGCACTGGCACCAGGACTCGTCGAGACGAAATTCGCAGCGGCCGTGCACAGTGACCCGAAACGGCGCGCGATCGCCGAGGGCCTGACGCCACTCGGTCGAATCGCCCAGCCCGAGGAGATAGCCGGCGCCGCGCTCTATCTCGTTTCCGACGCGGCCTCATTCACGACCGGCACCTGCCTGACAGTGGATGGCGGCTGGCTGGCCTGAATGAGCCGCCTTTACCTGGTCCGCCACGGACAGGCGGCATTCGGTACGGAAGACTACGACCGGTTGACGGAAACCGGCATCGCGCAATGTCGGCAGCTCGCAAGGCATTGGGGCGCAATTGGACGCCACGTGGACGTGATTTACTCCGGCACGCTGAGACGCCACAGGGAATCGGCCGAGGCATTCGTGCGCGCCACGGCGGAAGAGGGCGGTCTTCCACAGGAAGTGCAGATTCGGCCGGGCTTCGAGGAGTACGACTACCTGGCCTTGCTGGCCGCGCAGAATGGCGCGGGCGGCGTGCCGGATACACTCGATGACCACCGGATTTTCGACCGGAGGTTGTCGACCGCACTCGGGGCCTGGGCCCAAGGCGAACTGCGCGGCGTCGTGCCTTACCCTGTGTTCCGCGATCGATGTGCGGCGGCTCTCGCAACACTGATGGTCGATGCAGGGCGCGGTCGCAGTGCCGTCCTCTTTGGATCCGCCGGATCCCTGGCAGCAGCCATACAACCGGTCCTTGGCCTCGCCGACCGGGAACTGTTGCGCGTGAAGCTGACATTCTTCAACACGGGCGTCAGCAGCTTGCTGTTCGACGGCGACACGGTCACGATCGAATCACTGAACTCGGTGAGCCACCTGGAGCAACCGGCGTTCACGCAACTGATCACGCACCGCTGATCCGGGGGATCGCGCCGATGGATTTCCAGCTCGAACCCGCCAAGCAGTCGATCGTCAACCGGGTTCGCGAATACGTGGATCGCGAACTGATCCCGCTCGAGACGGCGTTCCTGCAGTCGGGACTCGGCCCGTTACTGCCCGTGCTTCAGGGCAAGCGCGCCGAGGTCAAGAAGCTCGGGCTCTGGGGGCCGATCTATCCGCACGAGCATGGCGGGCTCGGTCTCGATCTCGTCACGCATGGGCTGATCTCGGAAGCGCTGGGGCGCTGCCCGCTCGCGCACTACGTATTTGGCTGCAACGCCCCGGACGCCGGAAATGTCGAGCTGCTGCACGAATTCGGCACCTCGGCGCAGAAGCGGCGCTGGCTGCGGCCGCTGGTCGCGGGCGACATACGCAGCTGCTTCGGCATGACTGAACCGGGTAACAGCGGCTCCAATCCGCTGATGCTGGAGTCCCGCGCAGTCCTTGAGGGCGACACCTGGGTCCTGAACGGCCGCAAGTGGTTTACGACCGGCGCCGACGGCGCGAGCCTGTGCATCGTCATGGCCGTGACCGACCCCGATGCGCCGCCGCACGAGCGGGCGAGCATGTTCCTGGTTCCGACCGACAGCGCAGGCTATCGCCTGTTGCGCAACACACCCGTCATGGGAAATTCCGGCGCGGGGCTCTTTTCGCATGGCGAAATCGAATTCGAGAATTGCCGGGTACCGGCAGGCGAGCTGCTCGGCCCGCGCGGGTCCGGCTTCAGACTCGCGCAGTCGCGGCTTGGGCCCGGGCGCATCCATCATTGCATGCGCTGGCTGGGTATCTGCGAACGGGCACTTGCAATGATGGTCGAGCGCGCAGCAACGCGCGTGATCGATCCCGATGGACGGCGGCTTGGGGAAAGCGACATCGTGCGCTCCTGGATTGCCGAGAGCGTGGCCGACATCCGCGCGGCGCGGCTGCTCGTCCTGCACACGGCCTGGCGTATCGCGCAGGCTGGCGCCAAGGCAGCGCGCGACGACATCAGCGTCATCAAGTTCCATGTTGCCGGCGTGCTTCAGCGGGTCGTGGATCGCGCGTTGCAGGTGCATGGCGGCCTCGGCATGACGGACTACACGCTGCTGGCATGGTTTTATCGCGAGGAGCGGGCGGCGCGCATTTACGACGGGCCCGACGAAGTGCACAAGATTTCGGTTGCGCGGCGCATGCTGCGAGACCATGCGGGATGAGCCTGATTGACGATGCGGTGCCGGTGCGCGCCGGTGAGTCACTTGACGAAGCACGGCTCGGCGATTACCTCGCCGCCCACATTCCCGGTCTCGAGCCGCCGCTGCGCGTTCGCCAGTTTCCCTCGGGCTTCTCGAATCTCAGTTACCTGCTGAGCGCCGGCGGCGTCGAGTTCGTCCTGCGGCGTCCGCCAATCGGCACGCGCCCGAAATCCGGTCACGACATGGAGCGTGAATTTCGAGTGCTGTCGGGACTGCGCGCCGGATTTCCGGAATGCCCGAAGCCGTTGCATTTCTGCGCCGATGAGTCCGTGATCGGTGCGCAGTTCTACGTGGTCGAGCGCATTCGCGGGATCATCCTGCGCCGCGACTACCCTTTGGGCCTCGAGGCGACAGCCGGGCTGGTGCGTGCCCAGCAACGTGCGCTGATCGATGTGCTGGCGAGACTGCATGGCCTCGATTACCGGGCGCTCGGGCTCGCCGATCTCGGTCGTCCGCTTGGCTATGCGGCGCGGCAGGTCCGGGGCTGGACCGAACGAATTCTCCGGGCCAGCACCGCGGACGCGCCGCAATCCGCCGAGGTGACCGATTGGCTTGCGGTCAATACGCCACCGGAATCCGGGCGCGCTGCGCTCATCCACAACGACTACAAGCTCGACAATGTGGTGTTCGATTCCCGACGGCCCGAACGGCTGATCGGCGTGCTGGACTGGGAGATGGCGACCATCGGCGATCCGCTCATGGATCTCGGCTGCTCAATGGCGTACTGGGTCGAAGCGGGCGACGGGCCGGAGATGCTGGCGACCCGCATGCTTCCGACGCAGTTGCCGGGCGCGCTGAGCCGCCAGGAGGTCCTCGGCCGGTACTCGGAAGCAAGCGGACTGACTGTCGATGACTTTCGGTTCTACCGCGTCTTCGGGCTGTTCCGGCTCGCCGTCATCATCCAGCAGATTTACTATCGTTTCTTCCACGGCCAGACGAAAGACCAGCGATTCGCTGCACTCGGGCCCATGGTCCATGTGCTGACTCGTCGCGCCCTGGCCGAGGCCAAGGCATGAAGCCGGCTGAATCCCCGTTCAGGTGGCGTTCAGCGCCCCTGGTCGATGCTGCAGGCTCTGGCAATTGCGCGACGGCGCGCCATGCCCTATATACATGCGTGGCCCCTGGGAGCGAATGTCGATGATCGTCGGAAGCACACGTTGGCTCGCCGCATTGATTGTGGGCCTGTTCCTGGCCGGCATGGCTCAAGCCGAAGACGCACGGCCGCAGACAGAAGAGAAGTGCGTGGAGCGCTGCGACATCGAATCGGACAAGTGCATGGCCAATTCCGGCGGCGATCCGGACAAGATGCAGGCCTGCGACGACAAGTACAGTGATTGCCTGCAGGCCTGCGACGCGCCCCGCTGAATCGCACCCCCGCTGAGTCGCCCCCCTGCCGCCGGGCGGCCGGTCTGGCCGCAATATCGGTAGGGCAGTTGATAACTAAAACTTTTCGTATATATTGCGCAGCCCGAAACATGTGGAGTTTCTGGTGGATATCATTGATTTCGCTGGGAATTCATCCGAATGAAAGAGCGCAATGATGAGTCCTTCGACCTCGAGGATGAGTTTCTCGGGGAGTCCAGCAGCGACCAGGATGGCGATCTCGACAAATTGATCGTCGTGGAACGCCGCCCCAAGGGTGCGCGCAAGGCGGTTCAGCAATCCGCCTGGAGCAAGGTGGAGGACATGCTGGCCGAAAGGCGCTTGAAGCGCGAATTGTCCGAGTACGACCCGGACGAAATCTGACGAAAATTCCCCTGGGCGCCCTGACCGATCGTGACAGCTGGTGGCGCAGGAACCGCGACGCACTGGTCGTCGCGCTTGGCGACCGGCAGTGTGCCTACGTCTACGACCTGACGACGGTCACCGCACAGGCGCGCTTGCTGTGTGGCATGCGCTCGGTGGCGCGAGTGCTATACGCCATGAAGGCCAATCCGCATCCTGCGATCCTGCAGGCGATCGCCGCGCAGGGCCTGTCATTTGAATGCGTTTCGCGTGGCGAAGTCGAGCGCGTGCTGCAATCGGTCCCCGGCATCGCGCGCGAGCGATTGCTGTATACGCCGAATTTCGCGCCGCGTGCGGAGTACCAGTGGGCACTTGAGCAGGGAATCCGGGTCACCGTCGACAATCTCTACGTGCTGCGCAACTGGAGCGGCATGTTCCGCGGCCGCGAAATCTTCGTGCGCATCGACACCGGCCGTGGCCGCGGTCATCACCAGAAGGTCCGCACAGCGGGCGCGCAATCGAAGTTTGGCGTGCCGCTGGCCGAACTCGCCGAGTTGCGCCAGGAGGCGGATCACTGCGAAGCGACGATCGTGGGACTTCATGCACATGCGGGCAGCGGCAATTTCGCTGTCGCCGGCTGGGTCGAAGCCGCGCGCATCCTCGCCGAGGCGGCTGCACAATTCCCCGGTGTCGTCGTCCTCAATATGGGCGGCGGCCTGGGGGTCCCGGACCGACCAGGCCGGCGAGCCGTCGACCTGAAGAAACTCGATGCAGAGCTTGGGCGATTTCGCGCTGCACGGCCAGCACTGGAGTTATGGCTGGAGCCGGGCCGCTACCTGGTTGCTGCCGCAGGCGTCCTGCTTGCACGCGTCACCCAGCTGAAGGGCAAGGGGGACGCGCAGTACCTTGGCGTGGCGACCGGCATGAACTCCCTGCTGCGACCCGCCCTGTACGGTTCGTATCACGTGATCGTCAATCTGACACGTCTTGATGAGCCGTCTGTGGTGCATTACACCGTGGTCGGTCCGATCTGCGAGAGTGGCGACGTGCTGGGTCACGACCGGCAACTGCCGCGTTCATGCGAGGGTGACATCCTCCTGATCGCCGACACGGGTGCATACGGTCACGTGATGGGTTCGGACTACAATCTCCGCCCGCCGGCGGAGGAACTGACCCTCGAATCCCGATGACCGAGGTCAGCCAGCGACACCACCTGCAGATGATCCTGATAAACGCGATCTGGGGTTTCAACCTCGTTGCGATCAAGGTCGGTGTCGACCGTTTTCCACCGGTGTTCCTGGGATTTCTCCGGTTCCTGATCGTCGCGCTGGCGGTGCTGCCGTGGTTGCGCGTCCGGCGCGGCGAAATGCGCTGGCTCCTCATTGCAGCGGTCTTTGGCGGCGGCCTGCAGTTCGCGATCATGTACACGGGCGTGGCGCTTTCGAAAAACATGTCCTCGGTCGCGATCGCCGGGCAGCTCGGCGTGCCATTCGCGACAATCCTGTCGATCGTCATGCTCGGCGAGCGCATCCACTGGCGACGATCGCTCGGTATCGCCCTGTCATTCGCGGGGGTTGTCGTGCTCGGTTTCAATCCGCACGTCATGGAGTCCTGGCAGGGCCTCGCACTGATCGTTCTCGGAGCATTTATCGGCGCGATCGGACTGGTCGCCATCAAGCGCGTGCGCGACCTGAATGCGCTCGAACTGCAAGCCTGGCTTTCGTGGGGAAGCCTTCCGGTGTTCCTGATGTTGACTCTCTGGCTGGAGGAGGGGCAGGTTGAGAGCCTTCGAAACGTCGATCTGACAGGTGCAGCTGCAGTGCTTTACTCGGCTCTGCTCGCGAGTCTCTTTGCCCACACCGCCTACTTCGCGATGGTGCACCGTTATCCGATGTCTCGGGTTGCTCCGCTCACGGTAATGGCCCCCATATTCAGTGTCGCATTTGCCATCCTTTTTCTGGGCGACGTGCTGGATTGGCGCATGGTTATCGGCGGCGTGATGACGCTCTCCGGGGTCGCGGTTATCGTCATGCGCGAAAGCAAGTCCGCAGCCGCCGGCAACCTGGGCCCGGCTTGACCCGATTGCCGTCCTGGCGCCGTTGAAGTAAGCACAGGGTGCTTGCGACCGCCGGGACACGGCGTTATCGTGATCCTGACCGGCTGTTGGACGGAGGTGTTCCATGACACACATCTATTCGGCGCGCGGGTTACGTCAATCGGCCGTGTCCACCGCCATCATCGGGCTTCATGTGGCGGTATTTCTGATTGTCCTGAACGATCAGATTCCAGTTGGCAGCGACAGGGCACAGAACCCCCCGCACATCACGGTGCTGCCGCCAAAGCCGTTGCCTCGCCAGATCCTGGCACCGGACGCTCCTGATCGGGTCGAGATTGCCGGCGAGGTTGTCCGGGAGCCGATACTTGTCATTCCGCCATTTGATGACTCGGAGTTCGCGCCGAACGTGCCGGCCGCCGACCGGGACAGCGCGGACGGGCAGGTGGTGGTACGCGGACCCGTGGAGAGAACGGCGGCGACCTTGCAGGGTCGCAGCAGCCAATTCGCCGCCGCGGTCCGGGCCTGTTATCCGGCTGCCGCGCGGCGCAACGGCGAAGAAGGCCGGTTGCTGCTCGCAGTGACGATCGGCGCACAGGGGCAGCTACGGTCCTGGCAAGCGGTTCAGGGCACTGGTTTTCCGCGTCTCGATTCCGCGGCGGCCTGCGTGCTGGACAAGCTGAATTTCAACGGGGCCCGCGAAGATGGCCGGGCGGTTGAAAGCGAAGTTCTGTTGCCGATCGTTTTCAGGCTGGACTGAGTCGGGCCTGGTGCCGGCGGCCGGTGAGGGGCCGCCGCTTGCAGTCGCTTCGGCCAGCCGCTAAGGTGGCCTTTCCGGATATCGGGCGCACGGAATCGTGCAGCGACCAAGAATTCTGGCGGGGTAGCGGTCCGGTTTCCGGGCCAATACGACCGGCGACCAGTCGAGGGGACAACAGGGTCGGATATGGCGAATCTATATTCGGCGGGGGCATCGCGTCGGTCGGCAGTACTTGTCGCGATCATCATCCTGCATTTCGGTTTTTACATGGCTTTGAAAGCAGGACTCGTCCGGGCCGGCATGCAGTTGGTCCAGGATTTCTCGATCATGGATCTGCCGCCACCGCCGCCACCACCGGAAAACATGGACGAGCCGCCGCCGCCGCCCCCGGTTGACGTGCCGCCGCCGACAGTGCCGCCGCCGCTGATCGACTTGCCCGTATTCGAGGGCTCGACCACGGCGATCACGGCGCGCGTGAGCGAGGCGCCGCCTCCGCGCGCGCAGACTGCGCCACCGCGCCAGGTGCAGATCACGCCGCCGCGAATCAAGGCACGCGGGGACCGGATCGCCGCGGCAATCAATTCCTGCTACCCATCGGCTTCCCGCCGGCTGAGCGAAGAAGGCCGCGTGGTAGTGACCATCACGATCGATGCAGGCGGCAAGGCAGGTACCATGAGCATTGCGCAGAGCAGTGGTTTCGAGCGCCTCGACGGGGCGGCCGAATGCGTGATTCGCAGGTTGCCGTTCGACCCTGGCAAGCGCGATGGCCAGCCGGTCGAGGCTCAGGCCACGCTGCCAATCGTATTCAAGCTGGAGTGACGCAGCAGTAATCGTCAAGGACCGGGAGGCAGCGACACCGAGCAGGTCGGGCGCGAGAATCCGGAAAACAAGTATCTGTTAGAGGAACTGCAGAATGGCAGCTGAAACCGGACTGACCGATAACCCCTACGGCATCCAGGCGCTCTGGACCCAGAGCGACTATGTCGGCAAGGGCGTGTTCGTCATCCTCATCACGATGTCGCTTTGGTCGTGGCTGGTAATGATCAACAAGTGGTTGGACCAGCGCACGCTGAAAAAGGCGGCCGTCGAGGCCGAGAAAAACTTTTTCTCGGCGGGGTCGATGCAGGAAGGCATCTCCAAGCTGAAGGGCAAGATAAATCCATTTCGCGACATCGCGCAGGATGGCCTGTCGGCGGTCGAGCATCACCGCAAGACCTCTGCGCGTGACGTCACGAGCGCGATCGGCGTCGCCGAATGGGTGCAATCGCACATCGATCGGCGCACCACGATGCTCCAGTCCAGCCTGCAGAGTGGCATGGTCGTGCTCGCGTCAGTCGGCGCAACTTCGCCATTTGTGGGCCTGTTCGGCACGGTGTGGGGCATCTACCATGCGCTGATCAGCATCTCGATCGCCGGGCAGGCGTCACTCGACAAGGTCGCGGGCCCGATCGGTGAAGCGCTGATCATGACGGCAATGGGACTCGCGGTCGCGGTGCCGGCGGTGCTGGGATTCAACGGCTTGCTGCGCGGCAACAAGGCCCTGATGGAGCGCGCGAATTTCTTTGCGCACGACGTCCAGGCCGCCTTGATTGCGGGCTCGCGGGTTTCCGGGAAGTAGCCGATGGCCATTGCGGTTGGCAAGGATGAAGGCGATCCGATGGTCGAGCCGAATGTCATTCCGCTCGTCGACGTCATGCTCGTGCTGCTGATCATCTTTATCATCACGATTCCCGTGATGATTCATGCTGTGAAGATCGACCTGCCCAAGGAAGTCAACAGGCCGACGGAAACCAAACCTGAGAACATCAATCTCTCGATTGATTTCGACGGCACCATCTACTGGAACGACAGTGGCGTCGACAAGAACTTGCTGCTGAATTATGTCCTCCAGGAGGCGGTCAAGGATCCACAGCCGGAAGTCCACATTCGCGCCGACAAGCGGGCGCGCTATGAATATGTGGCCGATACCCTGTTCGTCCTGCAGCGAGGCGGCATGCGCAAGGTGGGCTTCATCGCGGAACGGCCCAAGGGCGAGTGACCGCGCCTTTGGCGCGGCCCGGTTGACACGACAGGGCCCGCCACGGCGGGCCCTGTTTTTTTTTGCCTGGGGGCATTGCTGAACAAGGGCTGAATCGCAGGATATATTTCAGGCGCCGGAACCTGGCGCGACAGTGGAAGTCCACTTCACAGGGGACCGGCAAGACAGCCGGGCGGGTTTTGGGGTATAAACGCGCCCTCGCAGGGCAGCCTGCCAGATCGCGATTCGAGGTAGGGGACGATGAAGGTCAAGGCTTACAGCGCTCAATGGCTCGTCGTGGCGGTCTCGGCGGCCGTGCTTTCTGCCGCACTGCCTGCGACTGTGCAGGCTCAGTACCAATCGCCGGCGCCGGCCGCGCAGCCTGAGGCCGGCAAGGACTCGGTGAAGGAATCCAGGAAGAAAAAGAAGAAGAAAGGTGACGAGGCCGCGGCCGCGTCGACCGGCGAATTCAGCGTGGAATTTCGCAAGCAGGCAGCCACGGTCCAGAAGGCCGTCAACGACAAGAAATGGGCCGATGTCCTTGCCGCACTGCCGGCGCTGGACGCGCTGCCGGACCTGACCCCGGATGACTTGAAAGCGATTGCCACCTGGCGTTTGCAGGCGACGCAAGCCACGGGCGACACCGACGGATTCATGGCGGCCATCGAGGTCTACCTCGAGAAGCGTTACGCGATGTCCGAACAGATCGGTCCGATGCATCAGCAGCTGGCCGCGTATTACAACGGCAGGAAGGACCGCGAAAGAACGGTGACGCACTACCGGCAGTTCATCGACGCAACCCCGGATGCCGAACCTGACGAGCTGCAGACGCTCGGCAAGCTGTATCTCCAGAATTCGAAATACGCCGAATCGGCGCTGTGGCTTGGCAAGGCCATTGACGTGTCCAAGAGTCGTGGCGCGGTGCCCGACGAAGCCTGGTATCAACTGCGCGACCGCTGCTTCGTCGAACTGAAAGACCAGACGGCGCGCCTCGACAATCTCGAAGCCCTGGTCGGGTACTATCCGGACAAGGAGTACTACAGCCGTATCGTCGCGGTATACCAGGTCGAAACCGGAGATGAACGCACGGTTATGTTGAATGCCTATCGCGTGGCGGTGGCAGATCCGAAAGGCGGATTCGCGACCGTGGGCGGTTACCTCGGCTATGCCGATACTGCGCTCGCGGCCGGCAGCCCGGGTGAGGCGGCCAGGGGACTTGAGCGCGGCATGAAGGAAGGAGTAGTGCCGAGCGTTGGCACGAATCAGGCAAGCCTTCAGGAAGCCAGGTCGGCCGTGGCGGCCGATCGCAGGAGCCTGCCGGCCGAAGCGGCAGCCGCCGCAAAGAACCCGAAAGGCGAGGTTGCCGTCAAGGTCGGCCTCGGTTATTACAGCACCGGCGACTATCAGAAAACCGTCGAAATGGTCCGCCTCGGTATCGGCAAGGGCGGCGTCGCGCGCCTCGACGACGCAAACCTGTTGCTGGGTGCGGCGCTGATGGAACTGGGCCGGCGCGATGAGGCCAAGGCAGCATTCGAGGCGGCAAGAACCGCCGCCGGCGCGAATGCACACATGGCGCGGATCGCAGGCCTGTGGTTGTCCCGGCTGGGACGTCCGGACCCGGCCCCGCCCGCTGGCTGACGCAGGAGACGAGCGATGATCAAGATGCTGAATCTTCGTGCCAGCTTGCTGGCGACCATACTCGCGATTCCGCTCGCCGGCATCGCGGCGCTTGTGCTGCCTGCCGAAGCTGTCGCGCAAGCGCAGTCGTCCGGCGGTTGGCGCAAGGAAGTCGCCGACAAGGTCAAGTCGGCGCAGGAAGCCAGTGCCAAGGGCAATTTCAGCGAGGCGATACGCCTGTTGAAGGAGGCAAAGGCCAAGGCTCCATTGTCACCGCAGGAAGAGCAGGGCGTGAACGAGTACCTTATTTATGCTGCGAGCAGCGCCAGAGACCACAAGCTGGTCCTGCAGACGGTCGACGAGCGTCTTGCCACCGGCCGCGTCACCGGCGCCGACCTGATCCGCAAGCTTCGTCTCAAGGCGACCACGTTCTACACGATTGGCGACTATCGCGGCGCCGCAGCCGCATTCGACAAGCTGATCGCGACGCAGGGCTCCGCCACCGCCGACGATTTGATCCTGTTGGGCAATTCGCAGCTCGTATTGCGGGACTATAGAGCGGCGATCCCGACGCTCGAGAAAGCGGTCGTCGCAGCGCAGAAAGCCGGCAAGCCGGCCGCCACCATTGGCAAGCTGCTGGAAGGCCTCGCTGCTTCGTATAGCGAGACCAAGAACGAAGACAAGCAGGTCGAGACATTGCACCGGCTCCTTGCGGTCACGCCGAAGGCCAGCGCTTTCAAGTACCTGGCCAGCGCGTACGAGGTTCGGTCGAAAAAAGACCCGGTCGTCATGATCAACATCTACCGGCTCGGTGCGTCACGCGGGCTGCTGACATCAGATCACTACGCAAAGTACGCCGAGGTGGCGCTTGACATGGCAAGCCCCGGCGAGGCGGCAGCGATGCTCGAAAAGGGCATGTCGGTCGGTGCAATCAAGAAGGACGATCGCAACAACCGCCTGCTGGCGGACGCCAAGTCGCAGGTTGTGCGGCTGAAAGCGGGCCTGGCGCAGCTGGAGCGCGAGACGATGGCGACCAAGAACGGCGACGCCGAAGCCAAGCTCGCGACCGCCTATTTCACGCTGAAGAATTATGCGAAGGCAACCGAAGCCGGCAAGCGCGGCATCGATGAAGGCAAGTTGCGCCGGCCCGACGACCTCAACATGCTGCTAGGAATCGCGCTCGTCGAAAGCAAGAAATCGGCCGAGGCGAAGAATGCGTTCAAGGCGGCGGCTGCCTCCAACGAAAAAATTCGCGGTGTCGCGGATCTCTGGGTTTCGATGTCCACCTGATTCCGGATCCGGCTGAATGCATTTCCGGCCGCGGCGCGAAATCGCCGCGGCCGTTTTGCGTATACAATCCGCTTCATGAAACTGGCCCGGCAATATGCCACTTGTGGTGGATGCCGGACTGGTGCCGGCGCGCCCGTGGCGCATCCGGCGCCGTGATCATTCCAAGGGTGACGCTGAAATGACGATCAAGGCAGGCGACCGCATACCGACGGGCAGTTTGAAACTGATGGGCAAGGAAGGGCCGATGAATATCGGGGCGGAAGAATTGCTCGGCAAGGGCCGCGTGGTTCTCTTTTCGGTGCCGGGCGCGTTCACGCCGACCTGCAGCGCCAAGCACCTGCCGGGGTTCGTCCAGCAGGCGGCGGCGCTGCGGGCCAAGGGCGTCGAAAAGCTGGTTTGCCTTTCGGTCAACGACGTCTTTGTGATGGATGCCTGGGGCCGCGCGGGCAATGTCGGGGATGCGATCGTGATGGCGGCCGACGGCAATGGCGATTATTCTCGCGCACTCGGTCTCGAACTCGATGCGCGCGGCCACGGCATGGGCATGCGCGGCAAGCGCTTTGCACTCGTCATCGAGGACGGCGTCGTCAAGCAGGCCCATGTCGAGGCGCCGGGTGAATTCAAGATTTCCAGTGCCGAGTACATCCTGGGACAGCTCGCTTGACGATCAATACGCCGTCCATCCTGTACACAGCCCTGCTCGGGTTGCTCCTGATCGCGCTCAGCTTCAATGTCGTGCTGGCCCGTCGCCGCTACCGGGTCCGGCTCGGTGAGGGCACGGACGAGGGCATGAGGCAGGCCGTGCGCGTGCAGGCGAACTTTGCGGAATACGTACCGCTTGCGGCGGTGCTGCTCATATTGTCGGAGTTGACCGGCATGCCGCTCGTCGCGGTGCATGCCGCGGGTATTTTGCTGCTGACGAGCAGGCTGCTGCACGCCTGGGGACTGGCGCACAGCTCCGGCAGGACATTCGGGCGCTTCTACGGCACGGCGGGCACCTGGCTGGTGATCGTCGGCCTGTCGCTCTGGCTGCTATTCGCGACTACAGGTTTTTCTCGATCTCCGGGATGAGCGCGAACAGGTCGCCGACCAGACCGTAGTCCGCAACTTCGAAAATCGGCGCCTCGGCGTCCTTGTTGATTGCGACGATGGTGCGCGCATCCTTGATGCCCGTCAGGTGCTGGATCGCACCGCTGATCCCGATGGCGATGTAAAGCTCTGGCGCAATGATCTTGCCGGTCTGGCCGACCTGCAACTCGTTGGGCGCGTAACCGGCGTCCACTGCTGCCCGTGAGGCGCCGATTGCCGCACCGATGCGGTCGGCAAGCCCCTGGATCAGGGCGAAGTTCTCGGCGCTGCCAAGCGCGCGTCCGCCCGAGACGACCCGCGAGGCGGTCTGCAGGTCCGGGCGGTCGCTCCTGGCGGCGCTCACCGACACGAAGCGCGTGTGGGTCGGCGGCGCCAGTTCGAGCTTCACCGATTCGATTTTCGCGCTGCCGCCCTGTGCGGCTGGCTGGTAGGACGCAACACGCACCGTCGCGACGACCTGCTCACCCGCTGCTGCCTCGACCGTCACGATCGCATTGCCTGCATACACGGGTCGCCGGAAGCGCTGTGCCGATTCGACACACATGACGTCGCTCACCTGCGCGGCATCCAGCAACGCAGCGACACGCGGCATCAGGTCCTTGCCGAATGTCGTTGACGGCCCGAAGACATGGCTGTGTCCCTCCGCGAGACGCGCCACCTGTGGAGCAAGCACCGCAGCGAGCGCAGGCTCATTGGCAGGGTGGTCCACCAGCAGCACACGTGCCACGCCCATGATCGAGGCCGCCGCCTGCGCGACGGCGGCGCCGTCCGCCGCGAACACGGCAATGGTGATTTCCGCATCCGGCACGCTCGCGGCGCAGCTGACGCAATTGGCGACAGCCGCATTTAGCTTGCCGCCCGCGTGTTCCGCAACGATCAGGATGCAATTCATCAGACGAGTCCTTTCTGGCGGAGCGCCGCAACGAGTTCGGCGGCGTCCTTGACGATGATGCCTTTCTGGCGTTGCTGCGGCGGCTCGTACTTCAGGATCTTCAGCCGCTGCGTCGCCTCGACGCCGATCGTTGCCAAGTCGGTAATGTCCAGTGGCTTCTTTTTCGCCTTCATGATGTCGGGCAGCTTCACGTAACGCGGCTCATTGAGCCGCAGGTCGGCCGTCAGGACCGCCGGCAGGTCAACCTCGATGGTCTCCAGTCCCGCATCGACTTCACGAGTCACGCGTGCCTTCCCGCCCTCGATTACGATCTTTGAGGCACATGTGGCCTGTGGGCGGTTCCAGATCGCCGCGAGCATCTGGCCCACCTGATTGCAGTCGTCGTCGATGGCCTGCTTCCCGAGAATCACCATGACCGGACTCTCGGTCTGGACGAGCTTCAGCATTACCCGGGCGACCACCGGCGGTTCGACCGCGAGATCCGTCCGGACGAGGATTGCGCGGTCGGCGCCCATGGCAAGCGCCGTGCGCAGCTGCTGTTGCGTGTCATCCGGTCCAAGACCGATTGCCACAACTTCGTCTGCGTCGCCTCGCTCCTTGATACGGAGCGCCTCTTCGAGGGCAATCTCATCAAACGGATTGATACTCATCTTGACGCCATCGGTTACGACACCGCTGCCGTCCGGCCGGACCCGGACCCGCACGTTGTAGTCGATGACCCGCTTGATACCGACCAGGATCCTGCGCATGCATCAATCTCCCTGACCAATTTGAATCGTATCACCGCCAGGCGACAGGGGAGCCAATTGTGGCCTGAAAAAACAACGTATGATTAGGTACTTGGGATACATATATACAGTGTGTTCTCATTGCGCGTCGGCGGGGGGCTTGCTACCTCGTGCGCGTAGGGCTAGTTTCTCCCAACAGCGCAGGGAACGGCATGCGCACCGAGGAAACCGCCCCACCGACAACGAGAACCAAGATGTGGGGTACGAGGGGCGCATCCGCATGACGCACAACGCGCGCGGATGCATGCACAAAGCGGCTTCGCTGAAGCCGCTTCTTTTTTTGTGCCGGCATGACCGGTATTCGTGACGATGCTGGCATACGTCGCAAGACGACTGTTGGGCGCGATTCCGACATTGGCGGTCATCGTCACGCTTTCCTTTGTGCTGACGCGCCTCGCGCCCGGCGGGCCATTCGACGAGGAGCAGGCGCTGGCCCCGGAGATCCGGGCAAATCTGGAAGCAGCCTACGGCCTGGACCAGCCAGTCGCAGTCCAGTTCGGTCGCTACATTGCTGGCCTCCTGCACGGTGATTTCGGGCCGTCCTACAAGTTTCGCGACTTCACCGTCACCGAACTGATTGCCAGCGGACTGCCTGTCAGCCTCACGATCGGTGCCGCCGCGATCATTCTGGCGATCGCCCTCGGCATCCCGGCCGGAATCTGGGCCGCGCTTCGCCAGCACCGGCTCGCGGACCGGATGGTGATGTCACTGGCGGTGGCCGGCATCTCCGTGCCGGTCTTCGTGGTCGCGCCATTCCTCGCGCTCGTATTCGGCATCTGGTTGCATTGGCTGCCCGTGGCAGGCTGGACGGTGGGCCGACTCAGCGACCTTGTGTTGCCGGTTGTGACACTGGCGCTCCCGGTGATCGCCTACCTCGCGCGCCTCACGCGCGGCAGCCTGCTCGAAGTGTTGCGCGCCCCGTGGATCCGCGCGGCGCGCGCGCGTGGTCTGCCACCGCAACGCATCCTGCTGGCGCATGCGCTGCCCGCCGCCCTCCTGCCGGTCGTCAGTTTTCTGGGTCCCGCAGTCGCGGCCGTGCTGACCGGCTCACTGGTGGTCGAAACCATCTTCGGGCTGCCGGGAATGGGAAGGCATCTGGTGCAGGGCGCGTTGAATCGCGACTACACGCTGGTCATGGGCATGGTCATCGTCTATGCGGCATTGATGATCGCCCTGAACCTCGCCGCGGACTTGGCATACGCCTGGCTCGATCCGCGCATCCGGCGGGAGCGGCGGTTGTGAGCGGTCGCGGCGGTCTCTGGCGCGATGCGTTCCTTCGCCTCGCCGCCAATCGCGTGGCGTGCGCGAGTCTGGCGATCCTCATGCTGATGATCGTCGCCGCAATCGTCGGGCCATTGCTGCTCGACTATCGCCAGGACGAGATCGACTGGGCGCACATGGCCGTGCCGCCATTGACCGCCGAGGGACACTGGCTCGGTACCGACCGGCTGGGCCGTGACCTGCTGGTGCGCACATTGCACGGCCTGCGCGTCTCGATGGGTATCGCGATGCTCGCGACACTCGTGAGCCTCGCGATCGGGGTCAGCTGGGGTGCAGTCGCAGGTTACCTGCGCGGGCGCACGGATGCGCTGATGATGCGCGTCGTGGACGTGCTGTACGCGCTGCCGCAGGTCTTCTTCGTCATCATCCTGACGGTGGTGTTCGGAAGGAGCCCGGCGACATTGCTGGTCGCGATCGGCGCCTTCGGCTGGCTGACCATGGCGCGCATCGTGCGCGGCCAGGCGCTGGCCTTGCGTGAACGCGAGTTTGTCGAAGCGGCGATCGTGGGTGGCGCAGGCACTGCGCGCATCGTCACCCGGCACATCATCCCGAACCTGCTGGGGCCGGTAATCGTCTACGCGACGCTGACCGTGCCGCAGGTGATCCTGGTCGAGAGCTTTCTCAGCTTCCTGGGCATCGGTATCCAGGAGCCGCTCGCGAGCCTGGGCAACCTGATTGCCGATGGCGCGGTGGAGATGGAGACCGCGTCGTGGATGCTGCTGGTACCGGCCAGCTGCCTGGTGCTGCTGGTGTTCTGCTTCAATTTCCTGGGCGACGGCTTGCGCGATGCCCTCGATCCGCGGGATCATTGATGGCGTTGCTCGAAATCAGGGACCTGACCGTCGATTTTGACGGGCCGCGCCGGATTCGCGCGGTGGACCATGTCGACCTGTTGGTGGAGCGCGAAAGTTGCGTTGCCATCGTCGGTGAATCCGGGTCTGGCAAGAGCCAGCTGCTGCTCGCCTGTACCGGGCTTCTTGCCGCCAATGGCCGCGCGAGCGGATCCGTTCGCTTTGACGGCCTGGAGTTGCTGGGTACGGACGACCCTGCGGCGCGCATCCGCGGCAGTGGCATCGGATTCGTGTTCCAGGATGCGTCCGGCAGCCTGACGCCCCATCGACGCATCGGTGATCAGCTTGCGGAAGCAGCTGTTTCGGCACGGGGCATCACGCGCCGGGCAGCTCGTGCCGAAGCGGAGCGCATGCTGGAGCGGGTGCGCCTGCCGGATGCACGCCGGCATCTTGCGGAATATCCACACGAGCTGTCGGGCGGCATGCGGCAGCGCGCTGCCATTGCCGCCGCGCTGATAGCGGAGCCGAAACTGCTGTTCGCGGACGAGCCGACCACGGCGCTCGATGTCACGGTGCAGGCCGAGATCATCAGTTTACTCGCGGATCTTTGCCGCGAACTCGGCATGGCAATGCTGCTCGTGACGCATGACTTCGGCGTGGTCTCGGGTCTGGCGGATCGCATAGCGGTCATGTATGCGGGGCGCATCGTGGAATCGGCTGAGGCAGCGCGCCTGCTGGCGGAACCCGGCCATCCCTACAGCGCCGGGCTGCTGGCGGCGGTGCCAGGGCTCGATGATCCGCCAGGCACGGAGTTGCGGACCATCCGCGGCACGCCACCGCACCCGGGCGCGAACCTGCCGGGCTGCCGCTTTGAGCCGCGCTGCGAATACGCCAGGGCCCATTGCCGTGGCGAGGATCCGCCATTCGTCACGAATGGTGATGACGGAATCGCCTGTTACTACCCGCTGAAGCAGGGCGAGCAATGAGCGGGCTGCTGGAGCTGCGCGGCGTTACGGTGAAATACGCGCTGACAGGCGCGTCGCGGCGGCGCGAATTGACGGCGGTCGATGACGCCAGCTTCACACTTCAGTCCGGTGAAATGCTGGGTCTGGTCGGCGAGTCGGGCTGCGGAAAGTCCACGCTCGGCCGCGCGATCCTCCGGCTCGTCCCACTTTCAGCCGGCGAGGTGCATTGGCAGGGCCGGCGCATCGATCAGTTGCGCCGCAAGGAATTCCGCGGCCTGCGGCGCGAGCTCCAGCTGGTGTTCCAGGATCCCAACGCCTGCCTTGACCCGCGCATGACGATTGTGGAGAGCGTTGCCGAGCCATTGCGCTCATTCGAGCCGGGACTATCCCGCGCGCAGCGGATTGCGCGTGCCATGGCGCTGCTCGACGAGGTGGGACTCGCCTCCGAGCTTTCGGACCGGTATCCGCACCAGGCGAGCGGTGGCCAGTTGCAGCGCGCAGGCATAGCGCGTGCGCTGATTCTGGATCCGCGCCTGGTCGTCTGCGATGAGCCGGTCAGCGCACTCGACGTATCGGTGCAGGGCCAGATCGTCAATCTTCTGGCGCGGATCCGTCGCGAGCGCGGCCTGGCGAGCCTGTTCATCAGTCACAACCTTGCCGTTGTCGCGGGCCTGTGCGAGCGCGTGATGGTGATGTATCTGGGACGCATCGTGGAAATCGCGCCGCGTGCCGTACTGCTGCCCGCGCCGCTGCATCCCTACACCAGGATGCTGCTCGATGCCGTGCCCCGGATTTCGCACGCGGCGCGCCGGCGGCCCGTCGCCGTGCCTCTTGCAAGAGATCCCGATGCACCTGTCGCGGGTTGCGCATTTGCTGCGCGCTGCCCCCACGTCATTGCACGCTGCCGCTCGGAACGGCCGCCATTGCAGGCACGGCCCGATGGACGCCAGGTCGCCTGCCACCGCGCTGCGGAGTGGCCTGGCGGCCTGCCGCCGGCCACAGCCTGAATCAAGGCTTGCCGCAGGCTCGCGCCCTGAGCCAGCCTCTGGGGTAGGCTCGACACCGTGATTGCCCATCTCGAGTCCGGTGGTTCTGTTCTGACGCAGAACCTGCGGCAGGCGCGCATCCTGCGTCGCCTGCACGATCGCGCGCAGATCGCCGCCGGGAAGGTCGTCTGGCCGTCCGCGCAGGTGATGCCGCTGGAAACCTGGCTCGCGCAGCAATGGCGCGATGCGGGAGCCGCCGATCAGAACCTGAGCCAGCCGCTGCCGGCGGTCGCCTTGCGCTGGCTATGGCGGCGCCAGGTCGCCGCGGATACGCCGGGCCTGCTGGACCCCGCGGATCTCGGCGCACTGGCGCGGGACTGCTGGTTGCACCTGCGCGCCCATGGCGGCGCCCTCGATAACCTCACGCGCTTTCCGCTGACCCGCGATCAGCAGGCATTCATCGCCTGGGCGCGCGGGGCCGTGCGGGAAATGCGCGAACGCGGTGCCTGCGATTCCTCGGACCTGGCGCGGCTCCTGGTCGAGGTTGATGCCGTGCCGACCCCGGGATCTCCCTTGATGCTGGCGGGATTTCGCCGGCTGACTCCGTCGCAATCGGTGCTGCTCGCAGCCCTCGCGGCGCGGGGCTGGTCGGTCGTGCGCGCCGAGCCGGCGATCGATGGCCACGTGGTCTGGCGCCATGCAGCGCCTGATCCTGAATCCGAGCGCAGCACAATGCTCGATTGGGTGCGCCAACGGCTCGAGGAGCGGCCGGACGGCCTGCATGGATTGATCGTACCGGACCTCGCCGCGAATCGCGGCGTGATCCAGCGCGCGCTCGAGGCCACGCTGCAACCCGAACTCGAATTACCCGGCAGCGCGCGTCGCGAGCGCCTGTTCGATCTCGCCGGAGGGCATCCGCTGTCCTTGCAGCCGGTCGTCGACGATGCGCTGGCAGCGCTTGCCTGCGCACTGGGGCCGTTCGACTGGGCGCTTGTGAGCCGCTTGCTCCGCAGCCCCTACCTGGCTGGCGCGCGGCCCGAACAGGAAGCGCGGATCCGGCTCGACCTGGAATTGCGCGGCGCGCAGGGACTGCCACGTGCATCTGTGCATTCCCTCGCTGCCCGCGCGGCGGCAGCCGGAGCCAATGAATTCGCCTTGCTGCCCGCGACGGCGGCGGCCCGGCTCGCCGGTCCCGCTCAGCGCGGAGCCGCGGCCTGGGCAGAGAGTTTTGGCTCCTGCCTAGCCGCCTGGGGATGGCCGGGCGCAATCATGCTGGACAGCGACGAATTCCAGGCGGCGAAGCATTTCCGCGAGTTGCTGCGCGAGCTCGCTGCACTTGCCGCCGTTGCGCCAGATCTCGGCGGCGCGGCCGCGCTCGATGAACTGCGCCGCCTTGCGGCGGCACCCTTCCAGCCGGAGAGCGGCGAGCCGTCGGTGTTCGTGCTCGACGCATATGAAGACCCGGGCGTTGGCTTTGACAGCCTGTGGGTCGCCGGGCTTACGGCAGCCGTCTGGCCGCGCCCGGTCAAGATCGACCCGTTTCTGCCGATCGAGGTCCAGCGCCGTCTCGCGATGCCCTGCGTAACTGCCGAAGACTGCGTCGCCGAGGCGCATGCAATCATCGGCCGGTGGCGCGGGCGCGCAGGCGCCCTGGTGCTGTCATGGCCGCGCCGTGAAAACGACACCGAAGTCGACGGCACACCGCTCGTGCCAACCGAAGCGCGGCCGTTGGAACAGCCGGCCGCACGTGCGACACGCGAGCAGCTCGTGTTCGCGGCCGCGATCCTTAAACCCCTGCCGGACGATGGCGTGCCGCCCATTGCGGGGGCTGCCGCGCACGGCGGCGCGCGGATGCTGGAATTGCAGTCGCTTTGCCCGTTCCGCGCGTTCGCGCAACTGCGCCTTCGCGCCGAGCCGCTCGAGGAGCCGCAGGTCGGGATCGACCGGCGCCTGCGTGGCATCGTCCTGCATCGCGCGCTGCAGCGGCTCTGGGCGGAACTGGAATCGCAGCAGGCGCTGCTGCAGCTGAGCGCTCCGGATTGCGACCGGAGAGTCGCCGCCTTGATCGATCAATCGATGGCAGAGGTGCTGCCGGCACAGACAGGTCAGCGCAGCCTGGCGCTCGAACGGGACTGGCAGCGGCGCGCCATCGGCCATCTGCTGGCGATCGAGCGCGCGCGACCGGCATTTACGGTCGTCGAAACAGAGCGTGCCCTGGATGGCCGCATCGGCGGGCTCGACCTGCGCCTGCGGGTGGATCGCATGGACCGTGTTGGAAGCGAACGCGTCGTCATCGATTACAAGAGCGGCGCGGCCAGGAAGATGCAATGGCGCGGCGCGCGCATGGAAGCGCCGCAGCTGCCGTTGTACGCCGTGCTTCATCCTGAGCACCCGGAGGGTATCGCGATCGCAGAACTCGCCGCGACAGGCGCGGCCTTCGTGGGTGTCGGCAGCGACCCGGGGCTCATATCGGGCATGCAGGCCGCCCGCGACTTCGAGTTGACGGAGGATCGCGAAAGCGGATTCGAATGGCCCGTGATCAAGCAGCGCTGGTACGCGTGGCTCGAACGCCTGGCGCGCGACCACGCGTCCGGGCATGCCGTCGTCGATCCGAAACTCGGGGCGGATACCTGCCGCTATTGCCACCTGGGTGCGCTGTGCCGCGTTGAGCCCGCCACGCCGGACCAGGCCAGCGCGGAGGAGGGCGGCAGTGACGACTGACGCAGCACGCGCGGATGTCGAATTGCGCCGGCGCGCCGTCGATCCGGAGCGCTCCTCCATCGTTCAGGCGCCGGCCGGGTCCGGCAAGACGACACTCCTGACGCTTCGTTATCTGCGGCTGCTCGCGACCGTGGACTGCCCTGAGCAGATCGTCGCGATCACGTTCACGCGCAAGGCGGCGACGGAAATGCGGCATCGCATACTGGCGGCACTGGCCGCAGCCACAAAACCGCCGACGCCGGAGGCCAAGCCGCACGAACTGGAAATTCGCCGGAACGCGGGCGTAGCGCTTGCACGCAGCCGGGAACGCGGCTGGGGACTCGAACACAATCCGGCGCGCCTGCACGTGCAGACCATCGACGGCCTCAATCACTGGCTGGCGCGCCGGCTGCCGCTCGCAGCGCGTATCGGCACATCCGCGACGCTGATCGACGATGCACGGCCGTTGTATGCGGAGGCAGCCCGCCGTACGGTTGCACGACTCGATGATGACGATGCGGTTGCGCCGCGTCTCGACCGCCTGGTGCGGGCCCTGAATCACGAGCCGCAATTGCTGGCACGCCTGATCGAGGAAATGCTCGGTGCGCGTGAATTGTGGCTGCCCAAGCTGCTCACATCCGGGGACGGCCCGGCGCTGCGCGCTTCGATCGATCGCTTGCTCGAATCTGCGATCGAGACCGAACTTGGCCGCGTCAGCCAGATCGTCGCTGCGGCCGGCGCGCAACCACTCATCGAATTGATCCGCGAGGTGGCCGCGGCGGGTCCAGGTGATGGACCGCTGGCGGCACTCGCAGGGATCGAAGCATTGCCGGCACGGGCGGTCGCTGCGGTCTCACAATGGCGCGCCCTCGCCAACTTGCTGCTGAAGGCGCCGCCAAGCGGCGAATTGCGCAAGACCGTCGATCGCAGGCAGGGATTCCTGGCTGCGGGCGAAGGCGCCGGCTGGGCAGCGCGCAAGCAGCGCATGAAGGCGTTGCTCGCTGCATTCGCGGAGCAGGAAGGGTTGGCCGCGGCACTGGCGGCGCTGCGGTTCCTGCCGCCGGCCTCACTGACCGATCGCCAGTGGGAACGCATCGACGCACTCACCGAAGTGCTCCCGTACGCTGTTGCCGAACTGCTCGCACTCTTCTCCGAGCGCGACAGCCTCGACCACCCTGCGGTCGCCGCGGCGGCGCGCGATGCGCTTGGCCACGAGTCGGCACCCACGGAACTGGCGCTCGCGCTCGACTATCGCATCCGCCACCTGCTGGTGGACGAGTACCAGGACACTTCGCCGTCGCAGGAGAGGCTGCTCGAACTGCTGGTCGCGGGCTGGCAGCCGGGCGACGGCCGCAGCCTGTTCTGCGTCGGCGATCCGATGCAATCGATCTACGCGTTTCGCGAGGCGGATGTCACGCTGTTCCTGCAGGCGCAGCGTCAGGGCATCGGCAGCGTGCAGCTCGCGTCCGAGCTGCTTGGTCAGAATTTCCGGTCCTGCCGTGCAATCGTCCGCTGGGTCAACGAGACGTTTGCGGCGCGGATGCCTGCCGCGGATGATTTCGAGCGGGGCGCCGTGCGCTATTCCGCGGCCACGGCCGTGCATGAGGACGCTGCGACGGATGGCGTGACCGTGCATGCGCTGCTCGATGCCGACGAACACGCGATGGCGGCTGCCGTTTCGAATATCGCTGCGGCTGCGCTGCACGCAGAGCCTGGCGCCGCTCGACCGACCGTTGCCGTCCTCGTCCGCGGGCGCAGTTCTCTGCCGCCCTTGCTCGCGTCATTGCGCGAGGCCGGCGTCGAATATCGCGGCGTCGAACTGGAGTCGCTGCCCGATCGTCCCGCAATACGCGACCTGGTTGCGCTCGCGAAGGCGATGCTGCATCCCGGCGATCGAACTTCGTGGCTTGCCGTGCTGCGGGCGCCCTGGTGCGGTTTGGCGCTCGCCGACCTGCTGGCCCTGGTTGGCGACGACAGCCGCGCCCTGGTTCCGCTGCGAATCAGGGACCCCGTAGTGCTGGCAAGGCTTTCCCGCGATGGCGCCGCCCGGCTCGCCTGCCTGCAGCAGCGTCTCGAGACCGCATTGGCCGGTCGTGGTCAGCGTTCACTGGGCAGCTGGGTGAAGTCCGCCTGGCTCGCGCTCGCCGGTCCGGCGACCGTCGGCGATCCATCGGATCTCGCCAATGCCGGGCTCCTGTTCGCCGCGCTCGACCGTCTGGAACTTGAAACCGGCGGCAGTCCGGAGGCCTCGACGATCGACGCGGCAGTCGAAGGCGTCATGGCTTCGCCGGTGGGCAGCGATTCGGCACAACTGCAGGTCATGACGATCCACCGCGCCAAGGGCCTCGAGTTCGATGTCGTCATCGTTCCCGACCTGCAGCGCGGCGTGCGCGGCAGGGAACGACCTCTCCTGTACTGGACCCAGGTTGCCACCGGCCCGGGCCGACGCGGCATCGTGTTGGCGAGTCGGGCGGAGCCCGGCGATTACGACGGCGACGCGGATCCGCTCGAGCTATGGATGCGCCATCTGGCGGACGAGCGCGAGTCGCTCGAACTGGGGCGCGTCGCCTACGTCGCGGTGACACGCGCAAAGCGCAAGCTGCACCTGGTCGGTTCAATGAAGGTCAAGTGGAAGGATGGCGAGCCGCAGCTGCGTAAGCCACCCGGGGGCAGCCTGCTCGGGTTCTTCTGGCCGGCTCTGCGCCAGGATTTCGAGCGGGCGTTGGCTGCCTGCACCGCGGCCGGCGAGGGCGCGACAAGCAGCACGAGCGGCAGGCGCAGGCTGACGGCACCACCCTTGCTGCGATTGCCGGCCGATTTCGTCGCACCGGCACCGGCCGCTCCACCGCGAACGGCCGGCCTGCGGATCGCTGGCGAGACGGAGGGCTCGATTCGCCCGGAGTTCGACTGGGCGGGGGCGATTGCCCAGGCGGTCGGCCAGGTCGTGCATGTCGAGCTGCATCGGCTGGT